>JAHELA010000064.1 GCA_024644425.1 Nitrosomonadaceae bacterium | reverse complement strand
CGCTGACAAATAGCTTTTGATGATCTAGTTAACGGAGGCTTTTACCTTTTACTCTTCTCGCCGACCGAAAATCAACCCGCTCAGATTAGCCGACAAAAGTGCCTCAAGTCAAGCAATTTGTATGCTAGTAAAGTAATATTAGAATTAAAGCCCTGATTAAAAATTACAACATTTTACTTAAATGAGTATAAATTGGAGAAGATGAAAAATATGGTAAATAAGGTGTCCTGCTAACTATTTGTTATATAATAATATTGTGCTTAAGCGCTTCATACGGAGTTATAGTTTGCAGAGTTACAATTTCTTAGTACTATCAGAGCTAGGAGCGTAGGGTTTGAGTGGATTGCGTGTTGTAAGACTATAAAAATTATAGTTAAAAGACCAAAGTGTTTTGTTGGACTAAGTTCTAATTTGCACCATATTTATAGTATAACCTGGAGTTGGTTTAAGCTGTTTTTTCTTTTAAGTTCATTAAGCCCTTGTAATACATTATTAAAATTAGAATTTAAATAAGAGAATCAATAGTAACAAAACACATAATTGACTAGCGACTTGCGCTATTCTCATTATTTTAGAAATCAATTTATTTTGAACACTGAACTATCATGATTTTAGTTCAGTTAGTTTTTTAATGCCTAATCTCGAATTTTATTTTTCTTCTAACGGCGCACTTGCTAAGCTTATACCTGGTTATCGTGTACGTGCACAGCAACTAGAAATGGCGCAGATGATAGCCGAAACTATAGATCGAAATCATATTCTGGTTGCAGAAGCGGGAACAGGAACCGGAAAAACTTTTGCGTATTTAGTTCCTGCACTTCTAGCGGGTGGCAAAGTAGTTCTTTCAACCGGGACAAAAACTCAGCAGGACCAGATTTTCCATCGGGATATTCTTATTGCACGTGCGGCGCTAAATATACCTGTTAAAGTAGCTTTATTAAAAGGTCGGGCCAATTACGTGTGTCATTATCATTTGAAGCGTGCTTTACAAAATGAGCATGTTAGTCTTGATGACAGAAAATATTTAAAGTTGATTGAGCGCTACGCAGAAACAAGTAGTAGTGGGGACAAGGGTGAATTAAGCAAAGTTCCTGAGAACGCAGCAATTTGGCAGCAAGTAACTTCAACACGGGAAAACTGTCTTGGTTCTGAATGTTCAAATTATAAAGAGTGTTTTGTCATGGATGCACGAAAAAAAGCGACTTCTGCAGATATAATTGTTGTTAACCACCATTTATTTTTTGCTGATGTACTCCTACGCGATGAAGGTCTTTCTGAGCTGCTTCCTACTTGCAATACAGTAATATTTGACGAGGCTCATCAGTTGCCCGAAACTGCCAGCTTGTTTTTTGGCGAGTCAATAAGTACCGGCCAAATACTAGAACTAGCACATGATATTGAGGCTGAAGGACTATTAAGTGCCAAGGATTTCGCTGCATTGCCTGAAGCTGCGTCTGCCATGGAAAAAGCAGCACGTGATTTGCGACTTACTATCGAAGGGGATAACTCTCGCTTACCGATGGCTACAGTAATACAAAATCTTGAATTCGGAAAAGGACTAGAAAAGTTGCTTGAAAGGCTCGATGCAGTAAGTATGATACTAGAAAATCAAGCAGAACGCTCTGAAGGATTAGAGAACTGCTGGCAACGAGTACGTGAAATTATTTTCGATATACGACGTTGGTCTAGTAAAGTAGGTATGGAGGGTTTTGTGCGCTGGGTAGAAACATTTAGTTACGTGTTACAACTTAACGTAACTCCCTTATCCATAGCGAAAGAATTTAACAAGCAGTTAAGAGTTTCTCCTCGGGCATGGATATTTACTTCCGCAACGTTGTCAGTCAGGGGTGACTTCACACATTACAACAAGGAAATGGGGTTAGATTCAGAATCAAGCATGTTACGTTCAGTTTGTTGGGAAAGTCCATTTGATTTTGCAAGTCAGGCGCTACTTTATGTGCCAACCGGCTTGCCCGAGCCTGCAGGCCAAGGATATACAGAAAGTGTAGTTAAAGCTGCATTCCCAGTATTGAAGGCAAGTCGTGGCCGCGCGTTCTTCTTGTGCACAAGTTTACGAGCGATGCAGCAAATCTATACTATTTTGTCAGATTTATTTGAGCGAGAACAACTTGAGTATCCTTTGTTGCTACAAGGACAAGGGTCACGTTCTGATATGTTAGAGCGTTTTCGTAACATGGGAAATGCTGTGCTAATAGGTAGTCAATCCTTCTGGGAAGGGGTAGATGTGCGTGGCGAAGCTTTGTCATTAGTAATTATAGATAAGCTACCATTTGCGTCGCCAGATGATCCTGTGCTTTCAGCGCGCATCGAAAAAATTAATGAAGACGGAGGAAATGCATTCATGGAATACCAGTTGCCACGATCAGTTATCAATCTGAAACAAGGTGTTGGACGGTTAATCCGTGACGAAGTTGATCGTGGTGTGATGATGATCTGTGACCCACGTTTAATAACTAAATCCTACGGAAAACGTATCTGGCAAAGTCTTCCACCAATGAAGCGCACACGTGATCTAGGTGAAGTTCAGCAGTTTTTTCTCTGAGAATACAAGTAGGAGTTGAGCGAACCTATTTTTACGATTGATAGCCGGCCGAGTTTCATTTTTTATGTAGTATCTTGGGATTTGAGCGAATAAGGTAGCGGTATAATTTTTAGAATAGGGCCATTTAAAGTTTTCCAAAAAATTTTCCCCATTTTGACACTATCTATTTGAATTACCGCTAATACGTCATATCCTTTATTTGGAGAGGGCGCTGCGTTAATTATCATTCCACATGATTGTTCCCCCATATTTTTACTATACAACTCGTCCCCAGCAACAATAGATTCAGTAGTAAGGATATTTGCGAGATACATGCGGCGCTTTAATTTCCCTAAATAATGTGTTCGCGAAATGATTTCTTGTCCCGGATAACAACCTTTTTGATAGCTTATTCCACCAATGGCCTCTAGATTTATCATTTGAGGAACAAATTGTTCTTGAGTGGCGGGTGTGATGGTAGGAATACCAGCTTTTATTTCCAGCCACTCCCAACAAGATTTACCTACTGGTAAAGCATATTTACTCAAATACCTCCATAGCTTGGGTGCATGGTCCGGCTTAGTAATGATTTCAAAACGGTTCTGAGAGAGACAGATAATTTTTTCATTTTTACTATGAATAGCGCCAAGACGGGTGCTGGGGGCAAAACCAAAAACTTCTCTTATCGCTTCTGACGCAAAATTTCCAGCAACACCAATGCGTATTAGTGTATTACTTTTATTGTCTAACTTTACCTTGGAGCGAAGTACAAACTTAGAAAAATGTTTTTCTATAGTGGCGCAAAGTGTCGTTGGCAATTGCATGAAATATCCACCACTATCTTGCCATATAAGAAAGCTGGCTATCACTCTGCCTTTTGGAGTACAACAGCTACCGTACTGAGCCTTATCATGATCAATTTTGCTAACGTCACAGCTCAACTGTCCCTGTAGAAAAGTTAAAGCATCTTCACCAGAAAAATAAATTAATCCAAAATGTGAAAGATCGGTTAGTATTGTCTTAGAATTAGTATCTCTCAGTTCGGACGAGATATCGCCATAATGAGCAACGTAATTTTCTTTTATGACCGCTTTTTGACTCTGTAAAAAGATTTGCCAATCTTGATTCATATAATAAAAATAACTAGTTAAGGATTTGGTGGTATTAGAGTTGGGAAAGTTTGGTAGAGCATCATCTTTTTATTATCGTGTCCTTCGCATATTGCAGAATTTCTGGATAATCTAAGCTGAAATGTAACCCACGACTTTCATGTCGCAACATAGCGCTTTGCACGATCAGGTCGGCAGTACTTACTAGATTACGTAGTTCTAACAGATCGCTTGTTACACGAAAGTTAGCATAATATTCACTGATTTCTTCATGAAGTAGCTTAATACGGTGTTGCGCACGCTGTAGACGTTTATTAGTTCGTACAATTCCAACGTAACTCCACATAAAACGTCGTAATTCATCCCAATTATGCGAGATAATAATTTCTTCATCAGCGTCAGTTACTCGACTTTCATCCCAATGCGGTAGTTTAGTAGTAGGTAAAGGAGCTTGGTTTAGTATGTCTTCGGCAGAGGCCTTTCCAAATACGAGACACTCTAGTAACGAATTACTTGCAAGCCGATTGGCGCCATGAAGTCCAGTATGTGCAGTTTCTCCTATTGCATAAAGATTATCTAAGTCAGTTTTGCCATTTAGATCAGTGACGATGCCGCCACAGGTGTAATGTGCGGCAGGAACAACTGGGATAGGATCTTGAGTGATATCTATGCCTAACTCCTGACAGCGAGTAAATATATATGGGAAGTGTTTCTTTAGGAAAGCGGCTGGTTTGTGGGAAATGTCTAGATAGACGCAATCAAGACCACGTTTTTTCATTTCAAAGTCAATGGCGCGAGCGACTATATCGCGTGGTGCTAGTTCGGCACGCTCATCATGTATTGGCATGAAGCGATTGCCATCTGGAAGTTTTAGTAGGCCTCCTTCTCCGCGCACAGTTTCAGTGATCAGGAACGATTTTGCGTGTGGGTGGTAAAGACAGGTGGGATGAAACTGGATGAATTCCATATTGGCAATACGGCAGCCCGCTCGCCAGCCCATAGCAATACCATCCCCAGTAGCTGTGTCAGGATTCGTGGTGTAGAGATAAACTTTGCCAGCCCCACCAGTAGCAAGAACTGTATTTTGTGCTGAAATGGTGCTGACTTGGCCAGATTGATTATCTAATGCATAGGCACCATAGCATTTGTTACCTTCACTATTTGAGCGACCTAGTTTTATACTGGTGATGAGATCAATTGCGATATGGTGTTCAAGTACAGTAATGTTCTTATGAGTGCGTACTTTCTCGCCCAGGGTTTCTTGTACCGCTTGTCCGGTAGTATCTGCAACGTGGATAACTCGGCGAATGCTATGACCGCCTTCTCGTGTAAGGTGATAACCAGTGTTATTGTCTTTGTCACGAGTAAATGGTACTCCTTGTTCAATAAGCCATTGGATGGCTTGAGGACCTTTTTTTAATACGCAACGGGTAATTTCTTCATTGCACATTCCAGCACCCGCACTGAGAGTGTCACGTATATGGGCTTCAGGTGAATCTTTCTCTGAAAGAGCAGAAGCAATTCCACCTTGAGCCCAGCTACTGGCACCATCAAGCAATGCTTGTTTAGTGACAAGGCCAACCTTTTTGCATTTTGCTAGGTTGAGTGCAAGGGTTAACCCAGCAAGCCCGCTGCCGATAATGAGAGTATCAAGGTAGATATGAGACATTGGAGTTTAAATTGTTCAACAAATGGTTATTTGAAAATCATAACAGACTTCAGGCATAGTATTTACAATAACAATACTGCAATTTTGATAGAATAACCTTATTTTAATGTGAACTAATATCGTATGTATGTTGTCTCTAAGCACAGGTCGTACATAGTATGTGCGAAGTGACTCTCGGTTTTCGAATGAAACCTTGAACGAGTATACTTGACCTGCGGAGTCAATTTTTAGCAGTGATTACAAGTATAATTCATAAAATTCAGGGAATGTGTAGTATATGGGCGACCGAGAAATTGATCAGCAACTGGTAGAACGCGCACAGCGTGGAGACAAACGAGCGTTCGATTTGTTAGTGATCAAATATCAACGGAAGCTGGCTCGTTTATTGTCACAATTTATTCGTGATTCCGCTGAAGTTGAGGATGTTACACAGGAGACCTTTGTTAAAGCTTATAGGTCATTATCGTCATTTCGCGGTGAAAGTGCTTTTTATACTTGGTTGTATCGTATAGGTATTAATGCAGCAAAGAATTTTTTGGTTGCTCAAAAACGCAGAGCTTCGGCTACAACTAACGGGTTTGATATTGAGGACGCTGAAAATTTTGAGGAAGGAACTCAATTACGGGAACTGAATACTCCTGAAAGTGAGCTGATGAGTAGACAGATTGCTCAAACAGTACATCAGACCTTAGAGGTATTACCAGAGGAATTGCGTACGGCAATTACTTTGAGAGAAATCGAGGGGTTGAGTTATGAAGAAATTGCAAACATCATGAATTGTCCGACTGGTACAGTACGATCACGAATATTTCGTGCTCGTGAGGCGATATCAGATAAATTACAATCTGTGATGGAAGTTGGTAAGGATAAAAGGTGGTAATATGAAAAACAAAGTATCGGAGTTAATGGATGGTGAATTGGATGATGTTGATATTGCAGATACCATTACTCATATTAAGAAAAAAGAAGAATTGCTTAATGACTGGGATATTTATCATCTAATTGGTGACACGTTGCGCCATTCAGCTGCAGTATCGATTGATATTGCATCGCAGGTTAGTAAGAGATTAGATAAAGAGCCAACTGTGTTGGCGCCACGCCCTAAGACAGAACATAAAGTTAAAATTTTTGCTTTTTCAGTCGCAGCCTCAATGGTGACAGCGGTAGCTGCGGTGGTATGGATGAGCGCGCAAACTACTGATCGACCATTGGTAGAATCTATTACTGACAATTCAGCTCTGCAAGCTACTGTCAAGGTAGATTCTCCTGTTATTTCCGCTTCTATTCCCACGCTAGCTCAGGAGACTATTACTGACAAATCAGTTCCACAAACTACAGTACAGGCAGAACCCGCCATTGTTTCTGCACCTCTTTCTACAACAGCTCAGATTAACGACTATTTCTTGTTGGTACATGGAGAATTTTCACCTCGTGCTGTGATGCGCGGGGTGTCGCCGCCTTATATACATCAGGTTGCAGAACCGGATAAGAGAGTTGCCAGATGAGAAGAGGAGTTACGATAGTTCTCTTATTATTATCTGGTCTTGTATTGCCCTCATTTGCTCAGGATCCACCTAGTGCAACAGACGAAGCACAGGAGTGGTTACAAAGGGTTGTTGTTGCTCCTCGTCAGCACAATTATATTGGTACTTTTGTGTATTCTTCTGGCGGTCATATGGAGACGTCGCGAATCGTTCATATGGTAAATAGCGAGGGGGAAAGTGAAAGAATCGAGGTACTTGATGGTTCGCCACGTGAAGTTATTCGTAACAATGATGAGGTGAGGTGTTATTTTCCAGAAAGAAATACAGTAGTAACCGAAAAAAGAGGACTACGTAAATTTTTTCCTGCTTTGTTACCTGAACCATTAAGCAAGCTTAATGACAACTATATTGTAAAAAAGGGTGGAAAGGAGCGAATTAGTGATCGTGAGTGTCAAGTAATTGTACTGGAGTCTAGAGATAATATGCGTTATAGCCAAAAGCTATGGGTGGATATCTCTACCGGTTTGTTGCTTAAAGCAGCAGTAATGGATAAAGGTCAAGTAGTGGAACAGTTCGTTTTTACGCAACTAGAAATTGATGGTGATATAGATGAAAAACTGTTGGAGCCCAAATATCTTACAAAATCTTCTAAGTTCCATGTTACCAAACTAGTATCGTCTAAAATGGGGAAAGGTGAGCTCGGCTGGCAGGTAGAAAATCTACCTCCAGGTTTCATGAAAGTTACCGAAGTGAAGCGTAGCCTTTCAGGAGAATCTACACCTGTTGGGCATATTTCACTTTCGGATGGTCTTGCCGCTGTTTCAGTGTTTATCGAACCAGCTGAGAAAAGTGGTTCACAGCCTATTCAGAAATCATTTCCACGACAGGGCGCAATTAACATTTATACCCGAACAGTGGGGGGTAATATGGTGACGACAATTGGAGAAGTTCCTCCTGCAACAGTGATGCAGATTGGTAATTCTGTAGTAAATCATAAAGTCAACTGGACAAAATAAAATTAATTATAGCTATAACATCAAGATCTCCGTAATATAGAAAAAGAATTTCACCAGGTATTTTTTCCACCTTGTTTTACACTGCTTATCATTAAATCGAGATATTTAGATAATAAATCTAGATATAAAGCATGGCTATATGTTTAGAGATTGAAGATCTCAATTCATATTATTAATTATTTAAAAACAGGAACGTGATGCATAAATTTATTTTATTAGGGTTGTTTGGGCTTTCATTGCCTACTTTTGCACAGACTAATGAGTTACCTGACTTTACAGATCTTATTGAAGCGCAAGGAATTGCTGTGGTTAATATAAGTACGATTCAGACTCATAGCCAATCTAGGAATCAAGTAACTCCTGGAATGCCAAATACTCCAGAGGACAGTCCGTTTTTCGAATTTTTTCGTCGTCATTCACCTCATGGTGTTATTCCTAGAGAGTTGCTTCCTCATGGTGCTCCTAGGGATTTTGAATCTAAATCACTAGGTTCAGGTTTTATAATAAGCGAGGATGGATATATTTTGACCAATGCTCATGTTGTCGATTCGGCAGATGAAATTACTGTCAAATTGAGTGATAAACGAGAATTTAGAGCAGAAATTATTGGCGCTGATCGCAAGACTGATATAGCACTTTTAAAGATAGAGGCAAGTAACTTACCTCAAGTAACTCAAGGTGATCCCAGTAAACTCAGGGTAGGAGAATGGGTAGTAGCGATTGGATCACCATTTGGTTTTGAAAGCAGTGTTACTGCTGGTATTGTCAGTGCAAAAGGGCGTTCACTAGCGCAAGAAAACTATGTTCCTTTTATTCAGACTGATGTTGCCATAAATCCTGGAAATTCTGGGGGACCATTATTTAATATGAAGGGCGAAGTAGTTGGTATTAATTCACAAATTTACAGTCGTACTGG
>JAHELA010000185.1 GCA_024644425.1 Nitrosomonadaceae bacterium | reverse complement strand
ATATTAATTTGCATGAATTAGTTATTCTTGCAAAAAATAAAATGCCGGAAAATATTCAGCATAACCCTACATGTGATCTACTTATAATTATCAATTTTTTATTGGATAGGGCACGAAGTTATTTTATTGACCAGGGGAATGATTATCATGCGATAGATTCGGTCATTAGTCCATTTGGAGGGGGGACACCTTTAGGTGTACTTGCAGATATTATTCCCAGGGCAACAGCATTTCTTTCAACTGAGGAAGGCCGTATACTAGCTGATGCGAACAAGCGTATTAAAAATATTTTAAAAAAATCAGGCCAAGATATATCCCAGCCAAACTATACCTTAGATAATTTAAAGATTCCAGATCCAAGTCTCTTTGAAAGCGATGTTGAAAAAAAACTATGGAACGATCTACAAAAGATAGGCAAGAAATCAGAGGCTCTTAAGTCTGAAAAACGTTTCGCGGAGGCTTTAGAAGTTTTGGTTGGACTTGCACCGACAGTAAAAGAATTTTTTGACCGGGTTCTGGTAAATGCTGAAGATCAAAGAATTCGAAATAATAGGTTTGTATTATTACAATGTGGACGTATTTATATGAATCAAGTAGCTGATTTAAGTAAAATGGTTTCCTGAGCCTTATGAAATTGATTATTCTTGACCATGATGGCGTTATTAATTTTGATAGCAATATCATTACTACACCTACTGAATGGAGACCTATTCCTGGGAGTCTAGAGGCTATCGCTTATCTAAATCAAGTAGGATACCGAGTTGTGGTCGCTAGCAATCAGTCTTGTGATCGTAAAGTATTAGACATGGTAGCGTTTAATGCCATCAACGATAAAATGAACAAGGCTGTGAGCCAAGCAGGCGGGCGTATTGATGCTGTGTTTTTCAGCCCATATAGCAACGTAGAAAGGCGTAATTTCCGAAAATCTTTGATCATCATGTTTGAAGAAATTGCAGAACGTTTCGGCACTGATTTAAAGGGCGTGCTAATAGTCGGTGATATATTGCGCTATTTGCAAGCCGCTGAATCGGTAGGTGCTGTCCCAACCTTGGTACTTACGGGAAAAGGAAAAAAAATAAGAACTGCTAGAAGTTTACCAAAAAGCACAAAAGTTTTTTCTGATTTGGCGGCTGTGGTCGACACTTTGACCAAATGAATTTATTTATGGTGGTGCTACGCTCGACACTATATACATTGTTACAAATCATTATTACTCCGTTTTATACGTTTATTATTCTTGCTTCTTTTCCACTAAATCCTATCAGTCGCTTTCGAATAATTTCGGGGTGGGCACATATTATGTTGTATTTGATACGTGTAATATGTGGTATCCATTATCGTGTATTGGGTATAGAGAATATCCCTAAAAAACCAAGCATAGTACTTTCGAAACACCAATCAGCGTGGGAAACACTCGCATTTCAGCAAATCTTTCCACCGCAGGTATGGGTATTAAAAAAAGAACTATTACGTATCCCATTTTTTGGTTGGGGATTATCGATGACTAGTCCAATCGCGATTAATCGTGGTTCAGCAAGGATAGCGCTGAAACAAATTCTAAAGCAAGGAAAAGATAGGCTAAAGAAAGGTCTCTGGATAGTGATTTTTCCGGAAGGAACGCGTATCGTGCCTGGTAAAAAAGGTAAATATGGGATTGGTGGCGCATGGCTTGCTACGCATACTGGTGTGTCAGTAGTTCCAGTTGCGCACAATGCTGGAGAATTTTGGGGCAAAAATTCTTTTATTAAGCAGCCTGGCATTATTACAGTTAGTATAGGTGCGCCAATAGATCCTATAGGAATGGAGGCAAGTGAACTAAATGCTAAAGTAGAAGCATGGATTGAGTTAGAAGTCGCTCGTATTAGTGACAAGGATAATATATAGGGACCGAATGACAAAGGATTCATATCAGGTGTCATGTACAGCTAGAAAATCACGAAATAGAGAAGTTCGCTGTATTGTTTTGAATGGTAGAGAGGTGTCATATACTCTAAAGCGCCGCAGATGTAGAGCAATAGGCATGAAAGTAGATTGTGAAGGTTTGACAGTAAATGTTCCTCTCAGGGAATCGATCAGTTGGATCGAATCAGTGTTACAAGACAGAACCAAATGGATACTAGAAAAATTAGATGAATGGGGTAAAAAAGAATCTACGAAATTAGCGTGGGAGGAGTCAGCAACTTTTCCGTTGCTTGGGGAGCCATGGCAGTTAGCTATTTCAGCATCTGGAGTGATGCAGATGACTAAAGTAAAAGCAAAAACAAGAGTAGAAAA
>JAHELA010000063.1 GCA_024644425.1 Nitrosomonadaceae bacterium | reverse complement strand
CCTTATTCCAAGTACTTTCTCCATGCCGCAGGAGAACAATTTTTTTCATATTAACTCTTATAAAAAGGATAAATTGAAAGGATGAGATTTTCTGTAAAGTAACTTGAACTACCAGGATATTTTAGTATATTTTGATAAATACTGCAGCATATGTAATAAATAGAGAAATTTACTTAATAACTTATAAACAAGTTACACAGGAGAAATTTTCTTATGTGAATATTATTTTATAAGTATTTTGTTTAAATCTAGTAGATCAACTTAGTATCATCCTGATTTGGGTCCTTTTTAAATGCAGCTCAAAAAGTTATCGTTGATTAAGAGACTTGCTGATGTATTGGCCAAAATAGGATTAAGTTTTTCTTATTATAAGAATCCCAGAATATTCCAGTCTCTGATAAAATCAAGTGTTTATAATAAAAGGGCATCAAATTGGAATTTGTGCAGAATAATATTGTTTTAGTCATGATAGTAGTGGTGAGTGGTAGTATTTTGTTATGGGAATTACTGTCGCGGAGTTCTGGTAAAGAGATTGGAACATTAATCGCGGTTCAGCTTATCAATTACAAGGATGCATTAGTACTGGATGTTCGAGAGGAAAGCGAATATGATGCTGGCCACATAGCAAATTCTAAGCATATACCGTCAGATAAGATTAAGGATCGTATTAAGGAACTAGAAAAATTTAAGGATAAACCGATAGTAGTTATATATAGAAGTGGTGTTCGTACTGGGGCAGCAAGTTCAATTTTGCATGCTAACGGATTTTCCCATGTACATAACCTTGCAGGTGGCATAGATACTTGGAAGCAGGCAAATTTACCGATAGTAAAGAAATAAGTGCAAGAATATGAATAAAATAATCATGTATTCGACCGGCTCTTGCCCATATTGCATAATGGCAGAAAAGCTTTTGCATTCTAAAGGCGCAGCAAAAATAGAAAAAATTCGTATTGATTTGGAGCCTGATCGTCATATCGAAATGTTAGAGAAAACTGGACGGCGAACAGTACCCCAAATTTATATTGGCGACACTCATGTAGGGGGTTATGAGGATTTAGCATTTCTCAATAGAAACGATAGTTTAGAAAAGTTATTGGCAGTTTGAATTTCTTGATTCACTATAATAAAAGAGCGGTAAGTATATGCTTTAAATACTGAGCATTGGGTTATGTACAATTATTAATTTCTGGAATAGGCTTTATGTCACACTTTCTTTCTAACAGGGTATTTGGTATTTAATCATTCAATATGGAACTTAAAACGAAAGAGCAGCAGCGTATTTTTAATATAGAAAAAATTTATGTTAAAGATTTATCATTGGAGATTCCTAATGCGCCGTTAGTTTTTCTTGAAGCTGAGGCACCTAAAATTGATATGCAGTTACATATTCACGATAAAGAAATAAACGAAGGTATGTTTGAAGTGGTGTTAACCGTAACAGTTACTGCTAAGGCACAGGAAAAAACTATATTTTTAGTTGAAGTATTGCAGGCAGGAATTTTTCAGATTCGTAATCTTGAAGAAGAGGAAGTAACTCCTATTTTGAATATAGTTTGTCCCAATATCATATTTCCATATATGCGTGAAACTATTTCAGATATAGTTACGCGTGCTGGGTTCCCTCCAGTAATTCTAAGCCCAGTTAATTTCGAGGCACTTTATAATGAGAGCAAACAACAAGCTATGGCAGACGGGTCAGACCAAGTCACGAGTGAAACAAAACAGTAATACAGACAATGATTTTTAAGAGACATGTACTAAAAATGACGAACAAATTATTCAAAGAAAGGTTATATAGACGATACAAGGCCTTAGCTGTAGTATGTGTATTTTTTCTAGGCTTCCATGAATCTGCTATAGCTGGATTAGAGTATCTTTCTATGGCAGAGAATGCTGTAATTATGTACAACGCCCCATCATTAAAAGCTGATAAATTATATGTAGCAAGTCGAAACTTGCCTGTAGAGGCAGTTGTAAGGGTTGAAGGGTGGGTAAAAGTGCGTGATAGTAGTGGTACTCTAGCTTGGGTTGAGCAAAAGATGGTAAGCGACAAACGTTATGTGATCGTAACCGAATTACAGGCTGAGGTATATAAGGAAGCAGATATTAACTCTACATTGGTGTTCCAAGCTCAGAAAGATGTCATTCTGGAGTGGTTGGGGCCACCTTTGCATGGGTGGATTAAAGTACAGCATCGTGATGGACAGAGTGGTTATGTAAAAATTGCTCAAGTCTGGGGTTCATGAAAATAGCAATTATAGGTGCGGGTGCTTGGGGCACCGCACTAGCTATAAGCCTTACTGCAAACTCTAATTCTCGTCACAAGATCATTTTATGGACCAAGGATCCAGATCATCTTGCTGAACTAGCTTTACAGCATACCAATCGACAATTTTTACCAGATTTTATTCTTCCTGATTCTATTCAGTTTACTTCTGAGCTTAATGTTGCTGTCAAAGCCGAACTTGCTTTAATTGTTGTCCCTACTGCTGGATTACGGGAGACATTTCGAGCAATTATTGCCTGTAAAAAAGCTATACCAGTGATTTGGGGCTGTAAAGGATTTGAGGCACAATCTGCTAAGTTACCTTCTCAGGTCGCGTATGAAGAATACGATAGTGTGGCCCCCTATGGTGTTTTGTCTGGTCCTAGTTTTGCTCAGGAAATTGCTCAGGGGTTACCTGCTGCATTGACATTAGCTTCACATGATGAGAAATTTTCAACAAGTACCGCCGGGCAATTACACACATCTAAATTACGAGTATATTCGAGCAATGATGTTATAGGTGTAGAAACTGGTGGAGCAATAAAGAACGTTATTGCTATTGCTGCTGGTATTTCTGATGGTATGGGATTAGGCCACAATGCTCGAGCAGCATTGATAACGAGGGGGCTTGCAGAAATCTGTCGATTAGGTTTAAAGCTAGGCGGCACTATAGAAACCTTCATGGGATTAACGGGTATGGGTGATTTGATGCTGACTTGTACTGGGAATCTTTCACGTAATCGACAAGTAGGGCTAATGCTGGCAGCTGGCAAGTCACTACCAGAAATTCTACAGGAACTTGGTCACATTGCTGAGGGCGTTCATACAGCACGAGAAGTACTAAAACTAAGTCAGGAAATGAATGTAGAGATGCCTATTACTCAAGCAATATGTAGCATACTTCATGATGGTGTGCCTGCTAAAAAGGCGTTGGAAGTGTTACTCAATCGAGAGCCAAAGACAGAAGGATATTAGGTCTAAAAGTATAAGAGAGCCCGTACTCAAAAGCGGTAGACAATATTTCTTTTTAACAAAATGCATCTCAAGGTAAATGGTATTTTATTAAGAATTAGTTATTAATTTTTAATGCGTAAAGAATTGACAACATTAAATTAATCCTTGATGATTTATTGCATTTTAAGAAACTCATAACATGGAATGATTCAGACACCATTCGGCCGATTAGGCAACATAACAAAAAAGAAGTCAGATTGCAGTATTAGAGCATCAGGCACTGACTCGGTATTATGGAATGTTTCGCAAATTGAAACATTGCTAAATTTGCCGTTCAATGACCTAGTATACCAGGCACAGTTTGCTCATCGGCAGCATCACAAGGCTAATGCTATACAGCTGTCCACACTGATCTCTGTTAAGACAGGCGGTTGTTCTGAGGATTGTGGTTATTGTCCGCAAGCTGCACGTTACCATACTGAAATCGAAGACCAAGATATGTTATCGCTAGATAAAGTGGTTACAACAGCGAAAGCAGCAAAGGAAAAAGGTGCATCACGTTTCTGCATGGGGGCGGCTTGGCGCGGGCCTAAACAAAGTGATATAGAGAGAATGACAAAAATTATTAGCGCAGTAAAGGTCCTGGGACTTGAGACTTGCGCTACTTTAGGGATGTTAAAATCTGGTCAGGCTGAGCAGCTTAGTCAAGCTGGTCTAGATTACTATAACCACAACCTAGATACTTCGCCAGAGTTTTATAATGAAATCATTACAACACGTGAATATCAGGACCGTCTTGAAACGTTGGAGAATGTACGAAGAGCAGGTATGCATGTATGCTGTGGCGGCATTGTTGGCATGGGGGAATCGCGTAATGAGCGGGCTGGATTGATAGCTCAATTGGCAAACCTTAATCCATACCCAGAATCAGTTCCCATTAATAATTTAGTACAAATTGAAGGCACTCCACTGTATGGCATAGAAGCAATTGATCCTCTAGAATTTGTGCGCACGATTGCAGCGGCTCGGATTACCATGCCAAAATCAATGGTTCGGCTATCTGCAGGTAGAAGTGAGATGTCTGAAGTAGTACAAGCACTATGTTTTCTTGCAGGTGCCAATTCTATTTTTTATGGCGATAAATTGCTTACGACTGGAAACCCTGATGTAGATCAAGATAAAGTCTTATTTAAAAAGTTGGGGCTACAACCATTGTAGTCCAATAGTAAGTATGCACACAGACTTAACTATACGGTTACAGAACCGGAGAAATAATGGACTTTATCGACGGCGTTTAACCTTAGAGAGTTCACAAGGCGTCCACGTATCAATAGCAGGGCGTAAATATATTTCGTTTTGTAGCAACGATTATCTCGGCCTTGCGAGTCACCCAGAGTTGATTGAAGCAGTTTGTGAAGGCGCAACAAGATATGGAGTAGGTTCGGCTGCTTCACATTTAATTCTCGGCCATCATGCAGCTCATCACAGATTAGAAGAAGCATTAGCATCCTTCACAGGATTTCCCCGGGCACTACTTTTTTCTTCTGGGTATATGGCTAACATTGGAATAATCACTGCACTTGTTGGCCATGGTGATGCGGTGTTTACAGACAAGCTAAATCATGCTTCTCTCAATGATGCGGCATTACTGTCACGTGCAAAATTGATTCGATACCCACATCTTAACATGGCTGTTTTGGAACAGCGGTTAGCTTCATCGCAAGCTAAGCGTAAGCTAATCATAACTGACTCCGTGTTTAGTATGGATGGAGATATTGCACCAGTTGTTGAATTACTTACTCTATGCGAGAAATACGACGGTTTGCTACTACTCGATGATGCACATGGTTTTGGGGTACTAGGACAACAAGGGCGGGGTATTGTTTCACATTTTAATATTAGTTCACCTCGAATTATTTATATGGCAACTCTTGGTAAAGCAGCAGGCGTATTTGGTGCTTTTGTCGCAGGCCAAGAAGAATTAATTGAGACGTTAATTCAGTATGCCCGCAGCTATATCTATACTACTGCTACACCACCGCTATTATCCCATACAGTACTGAAAAGCTTGGCCCTAATTCAACAGGAAGAGTGGCGGCGCAAAAAACTAATCCAGCTTATTATGAAATTAAAAAGAGATTTAAAGTCATTTCGATGGAAACTTTTGTTGTCATACACTCCTATTCAACCCGTGATTATTGGAGAGAGCAGTAAAGCTCTAAGAATCAGTAATACATTACAGGAACAAGGAATTTTGATTCCGGCAATTCGCCCACCGACCGTGCCGCAAGGGACAGCTAGATTACGAATTTCTTTATCTGCTTCGCACAACGAGGAAGATATTAAAAAATTAGTAAACGTATTATGTAAATTACAATAAATTCTTTGTTTTCTTAGTAGAGAGAAAAAAATGAAGCAAATGATAAAAACTAGTGGCCCAATTACATTGGGTTTTTATGTCAAATATTCACGTTGAAACATTTGGTAAAGGTCCTGATCTAGTATTGCTTCATGGCTGGGCTATGCATAGTGGCATATGGAGTAGTGTGCAGGAAAGATTAGCGCAATATTTTCGTTTGCACCTAGTGGATCTGCCAGGACACGGCCTTAGCCCAGCCCCTTCGATCAATACATTAAATTCATTAGAGAACATATCCAAGATAGTTAAGGAAGGGTTGCCCGAAAGTAGTATTATTTGTGGCTGGTCCCTAGGTGGCCAGGTAGCAATGGAGCTGGCGCTTTGTATACCGGAAAAAATCAAGAAGCTAATTTTGGTATCCACAACGCCTAGTTTTATTCAACGCGATGATTGGAAATGGGGGATGGAGGGAGATACGCTGAATCTATTCATAAAGAATTTAAAACGTGATTATGTATCTACATTAAATAGGTTTCTTTCCTTACAGGTAAGAGGGGAGGCTAACACTTCAGAACTATTGAGGCAATTGCGTAAAAGTGTTTTTCAAGAGGGAAAATTGAACGAAGCTGGCTTACAAATGGGGATAGAAATTTTATTTGCGAGTGATATGCGTAAAAGAATAAAAGATATTAATAGACCAGTAATGTTGCTGCATGGAGAGAATGATGTCATAGCTTATCCTAATGCGGCAAGATGGATGCATGAGCACCTGCAAAGTTCTAAACTGATAATGTTGCCTCACTGCGGCCATGCACCGTTTTTATCACATGCTGATCAATTTATAGCTAATATAATCCATACACACAATATATGAGTTCTAAGAATATAGTTAATAAGCGTCAATTACGTCAATCATTTGAGCGGGCGGCTGTAGGGTATGATAAAGCAGCAATGTTGCAACATGAAGTATGTGATCGAATGTTTTCACGACTAGACTACATCAAATGTACTCCCAACAAAATCTTAGATGCTGGTAGTGGAACTGGTTATGGTAGTCGTAAATTAGCAGCACATTATCCAGATGCCAGAGTGCTGGCAATTGATCTCGCTCTAGGAATGCACCTACAGGCTCGTCCTGTTTTTCCTTCGTGGTGGAGGCAGGTACTATTTTCTCACAAAAATAATACGAGTTATGTGTGCGGTGATATTGAGCAATTACCATTGCAAAATTCTAGTGTTGGCATGGTATGGTCAAATTTAACACTTCAATGGTGTAATGATATTGGACAAACATTTTCTGAAGTGTACCGTGTTTTACAAACCGAAGGTTTATTTATGTTCAGTACGTTTGGTCCGGATACTTTGCGTGAATTGCGTCAAGCTTTCGTAGGTATGGATAACTATAGCCATGTCAATAATTTTATAGACATGCATGATATCGGCGACATGCTAGTTTATAGCGGTTTTGCTATGCCCGTTATGGATATGGAGTATATTACGCTTACTTATGATGATGTGATTAGTTTAATGAAAGATCTTAAAGCTATAGGTGCTCATAATGTTATCCAGAGTAGGAACCGGGGGTTAACAGGGAAAGTTGGGTGGCAAAAGGCATTGAACCAATATGAAGTCTTACGAAAGGAAGGAAAGCTACCAGTTACCTTTGAATTAGTGTATGGCCATGCCTGGAAATTAGAGTCTCGAAAAACTGTTGATGATAAGAAAATAATAGAATTCAACCCTAAAAGTAGAGTAGTGCATGACTAAATTAACAACATGGGCTGATAGCCTGCAAAATAAATACTCATGGCACAATGTTATTTCATTACTGGTACAGACACTAGTGTTGGAAAAACCCTAGTTAGTTGTGCATTATTACACGCATTTTCTGCACGGGGAAAATCTACCCTAGGCATGAAACCAATAGTAACTGGTTGTGTAAATGCAGAGTGGTTGGATGTTAAAGCAGTGGTTGCCGCGAGCTCAGTTGTAGCTCCACGTGAGTGGGTTAATCCTTATTCTTTTATTCCGCCAATTGCACCGCATATAGCAGCGAAACAAGCTGGCATTGAAATCGATATCGAAGTTATTCGTCAAGCCTGCTTTAAATTACAGAAAATTGCTGAGGTTGTCGTTGTTGAGGGCGTGGGAGGGTTTGTGGTCCCACTTAACGATCATCAAAACGGTGCAGATATGGCACGCGTTTTAGGTCTTCCGGTTATTCTAGTAGTAGGAATGCGACTAGGCTGTCTTAACCATGCACTAATGACAATTCAGGCTGTGGAAGCAGCTGGGTTGCAATTTGCGGGCTGGGTAGCAAATCAAGTTGATCCACAAATGATTTCATTTGATGAGAACGTAAACACATTAACACAGCGGATAACATGTCCATTGCTGGGGGTGCTACCATTTGACCAGAATGTTAATGCAAAGAAATTTTCAGCGTTTCTAGATGTTGCAAAACTAAAATAGTTCTTATTTTTTAAGTACGACGAGAGGCTAACCAGTTTTGCATACGTTTCGATTTCATGAACTTATACCCAAACAAAGTTAGCAGCAGTAATAATATTGTTGGCCCTATTGAAGAACGAGCAATTTTTGCATAATTAATTTGTTGTACTCGTAATGGGTACTGGTATCGTACAGGGGGCACACTCTCACCGGTAATGAATACCGTATATTGTCCCTGATCTAGATTAGTTTTGCCGCCGATTACTCCATCAGGGTGATAGCTTGCACGAAAGAATGACACAGTTTCATCTTCTTTTTCACTAGTTCCTTTTACAATCCGCAACGCAACGGGTATGTTACGTAATGCCTGATCGATGAGATCTACTACCAGGAATGTTTCACCTTCTTTGGGAATATCCGTGCAATATTGGGCGGTCGGCTCATTTTGTGGCTGGTAGGTGCTTAGATGCACCATACTCCCTTGTGCTCCACGCACGCAACTGTCTTGCTCTAAAGATTCTTTTCCATGTGCGCCAACTATGCCAGCATAAAGCACCATAGAAAGAAAAAGAGCTATCGCAGCGATTGTTTTTTCTAATTCCCTAACCATGACCAGACCTCCTTTCTGGTTGAGCTCTCAGCTCTATGTATACAAAACGACTGACTCGCCTACTCTCTGTTTTATATCAGAGGAGAGTAGGCGAAGTTGAGTAGTCAATCCAAGCTTAGAGCCGATTGTTTAGAATGACCTTGCTTTGGTTATTCCAGATCACATCTGTCAGGTTAGAGTAGCGAGTGATAATCTGTGCTGCCACTCCACCAGCAAACAGGCCAGACCAACC
>JAHELA010000062.1 GCA_024644425.1 Nitrosomonadaceae bacterium | reverse complement strand
TTCGAGTGGAATCTACAACCTGCCACGCCTCTTCTTTTCCGCCCTTCACTTCAAACGAAACAATGCCACCACCAGTTTTTTGCTGACTTCTAGCAAGTTTGTACTGTGGATGTGAAGGCAAACCAGGATAATATACTTTTGTTACATTAGGCTGCACTTCAAGCCAACGAGCAATTTCAAGTGCGTTTGCAGAATGTGCTTCCATACGAATTTTTAGGGTTTCCATTCCCTTCAAAATCACCCATGCATTGAAAGCACTTAATGTTGGCCCTGCGGTTCGAAGAAAGCCAAATACTCCTTTCTCCATTATTAGGTCCCGCTTCCCAAGCACTGCGCCTCCTAGTACCCTCCCTTGACCATCAAGATACTTGGTCGCAGAGTGAATTACTATATCGGCACCTAGTTCTAATGGCTTTTGTAGTATTGGTGAGCAAAAACAATTATCTACGGCAAGCCATGCGCCAGTTTTCTTTGCTAATAAAGCTAATTCATTAATATCTGAAATTTCAGTAATTGGATTTGATGGAGTCTCCAGAAAAAAGAGTTTCGTATTTTCTTTTGCAGCCGCTCTCCATTCTGTTATATCAATAGGAGAAACAAAAGTAATTTCAACTCCAAAACGTTTAAGAATATTATTAAATAAATTAAGCGTAGATCCAAATAAACTACGTGATGCAATAATATGATCACCAGCAGATAGCAGCCCCATCACACATGCTAGTATTGCCGACATACCAGAAGCCGTAGCAACGCATGACTCTGCACCTTCCAGTGCAGCAAGCCTCTCTTCAAAAGCTGTTACTGTAGGGTTAGTAAAACGCGAATATACGTTGCCTTTCTCCGCACCTGAAAAACGTGCAGCTGCTTGAGCAGCATTATCAAATACAAAACTCGATGTAAGATATAAAGCTTCTGAATGCTCATTAAACTGACTACGGTGAATACCTGTATGCATTGCCAGTGTTTCTAATTCAAAATCTTCTGACATGGAAGTTTTCCTCCAAATAAAAAAACCCGTTCAGCATTTGCTAAAACGGGTTCTCCCGCTTTAGCTAAATTTATAACGCGCCTGCAAGCTGACTATCAAATCGGCGCACATTTGTAAATTACACTCAGTAATGAGCTTTGTCAAATACCCATCAATCTGATGCCACTAAACTTAAATCTAGCTGCGAGCTGTTCTCTAATCGTGACAATGTTGCACCCGTGTTGCGTTGCGCTTCAATCACTGCCAAATATTCTGGAGTAACGTCACCTGTAATATAGTTGCCATCAAAACAAGAAGTCTCAAAATGTTCAATCGATGGCTTAACTCGACTAACGTCCTTCTTAAGCGAGTCAAGATCCTGATAAATCAGATAGTCTGCACCAATTTCGTGCCTAATATGATCATCATCACGTCCAGTTGCAATCAACTCTTGACGTGTCGGCATATCTATCCCATATACGTTAGGAAAACGTACTGGTGGCGCAGCAGATGCGAAATATACTTTACGCGCACCAGCCTCTTGCGCCATCTGTACAATTTCTCGACTAGTAGTACCTCGTACAATTGAGTCATCTACAAGCAATACATTCTTTCCACGAAATTCTACACTCATTGCATTCAGTTTTTGTCGTACTGATTTGCGCCTCTGCTGTCCTTGCATAATAAAAGTTCGCCCAATATAGCGGTTCTTGACAAAACCCTCTCGAAAATTAAGACCAAGACGATTAGCTAGTTGCAAAGCACTCGGACGGCTAGAATCAGGAATTGGAATTACTACATCAATGTCAAGATGACGCATGTTTTTGGTAATTTTGTTAGCTAAACTTTCGCCCATGTTGAGTCGTGTCTCATAAACCGAAATGCCATTCATTAACGAGTCGGGACGTGCCAGATATACATATTCAAATATACACGGGTTAAGCGAATAATTATCTGCACATTGTTTACTATAAAAATTGCCGTCCTCATCAACAAAAATTGCTTCGCCTGGAGCAATGTCACGTATAAGCTTAAATCCCAATGTATCAAGAGCCACGCTCTCGGATGCCACTAGATACTCGACACCATGCTCAGTATCTGTACTACCAAACACTAGCGGACGAATACCATGAGGATCACGAAAAGCTAGTAATCCATAACCTGCAATCATCGCAACCACTGCATAAGCGCCACGACAGCGCCGATGGACACCAGAAACCGCATTAAAGATAGCAGCAGGATCCAATTGATGTTTTCTTGCGGTTTCCTGCAGCTCATGCGCTAGTACGTTTAGTAAAACTTCAGAATCCGAATTAGTATTAACATGGCGCAAATCCGCACGAAATAATTCTTGATTAAGTTCAGCGGCATTTGTAAGGTTGCCATTGTGCCCCAATACTATTCCAAATGGTGAGTTTACATAAAAAGGCTGCGCCTCAGCTGACGATTCTGGTGAGCCAGCAGTAGGATAACGAACATGCGCCATACCCATATTACCTAATAAAGATCGCATATTTCGAGTACGAAATACGTCTCTTACTAGGCCGCCACCCTTATGCATATGAAAAGCCTTATCCTGAGAAGTAACAATACCAGCAGCATCCTGCCCACGATGTTGAAGCACTAGTAAGCCATCGTAGAGCAGTTGATTTGCAGGAGACCGAGCAACTACACCTAGGATTCCGCACATGATTACACCTCGAAAAGATTACTTAAATTAACCTTATATAAAAAACATGAAACAAGACAGTTCTTACAAATCTACATACCATATAGTAACTACACCATTTCAGTGCCACTCTTTCTTTGAAAGTATCCACTGTTTCTATATTAATTTCTATAATTAATTCGTCTCGATAAATCATGTGGCAACCAAGGCATTGTCATTATTACCCCCGCTTCTAAATGCCTACTCAACAATGCTTTCTGCCAAAATGGCTCTTGCGGCAGCGTAGTCAAACCTGCTAGCAATACAAGGACTAATACTGCTAGCAATCCGCGCGCAAGACCAAAAAATGCACCAAATAATCTATCTACAGACCCTAAGCCTACTGTTTTAACTAATGCTGACGCAAGTATAGTAATCAGACTCATCACAAGCAATACAGATAGAAAAAGCGCAGAAAATGATACAAGCACACGCAAAGAATCACCTGTAATGCTTAGTGGCAACATAGACACAAAATCATTCGCAAATGTCTTTGCTGCTATATACGCAATCACCCAACCAGCTAGAGAGAATGTTTCACGTACTATGCCTCGTATTACACTTATCGAAATCGATATAACAAATATTATCAAGACAACAAAATCAAATATAGTCATTTATTATTACTGACATTATTGAGATTACAAAACAAATGTTTTTGTTATACCTAGATAAATTGTGCTGTAGTAACAAAGTCCAATAATAAAGTTATTTGGTCATCACTACACCATCAAGTCCAAGTTCCCTCAATTTCTTAAGCTTCTCATCTGCTACCTCGCGGGTAGAGAAAGGACCAATACGCACTCGCCATATTTTCTTTCCCTTGTTCTTTAATGTTTCCATATATGATTTTTCTATCCCATTTGATACTAGATTACGTAGCTGATGCTTTGCTTTGGCCAAATCAGAAAAAGCTCCCAACTGAACCACAAATATTTCCGAAGTAACAGTAGAATTATTATCATCAGTATTATGCTTGGAACTTTTTGTACCTTTTGCTAGTTTACTCCCCTGTTTCTCCTTTTCTTCTACTAACTGTCCTAACAAGTCTGGCTCTATTTTCTCAGTCTGCAGAACAACTGGAGCGGATTCTTTAACATCAGAATCAATATTAGTATGCACACTAGTCTCAGAGCTCATGTCAGAAGAAACCTTATCACTGAGGTTCTCAGAGGGGATAGTTATTTCAATTTCTTCGTTTTCTGGTTTTGGTGTTTGATCAAGCATCATTGGCAAAATTACAATAGCCACAATCACAAGTGCAATTGCTCCGACCAATCGCCTTCTGGCACGTTTTCTTAATAACAGGTCTTCTTCGCTTACAGTTCTAGCCATACAAATCTGTCCAGTCACTACTCATACTTTACCAAATTCATATATTGCATCACTTCTCCCACAACATAAAACGAGCCAAATATACAAATTCTATCATTTTTGGTTGAATGCTTACAGGCAAATACATAGGCTGAAACAGGATCGGGAAAAGTAAAGATTGCCCCACTTCCTTTATTTATACCTGAGTTTTCAAGTGCCTGCACTATTTCATCAGAAGAGGCGCCGCGCGAAGAGTCAATATCTGCTACAAGCCAAGTATCAATTTTATGCATAAGTTCTCTTACCACACCATCTATATCCTTATCCTTAAGGATTGCAAATACAGCATAAGTTTTCTGACAGAAATCCGTGTCATCAAGATTGTTACTCAAGGCACGTACCGCGCCCGGATTATGAGCCACATCAAGAATTATTTCTGGCTTCCTAGATAACTCCTGAAATCGGCCTGGTAATACTGCTTCCTGCAAGCCCTGGTAAATATGACTGCTGGTAACAGGCAAAATATCTCTAACCGCATCTAATGTTGCAAGACAAGCGCTAGCGTTTTGTACTTGATGAATGCCTTTAAGAGCTGGGCGGGGAAGAGAGTACTCATTCTTTTTGTTATCCCAATACTTCCATAATTTTTTCTCAGCTTTATAACCAAAATTTTCTCCTATAACAATTAGTTTTGCCCCAATAGAATCTGCATATTGTCTTACGGAATTAGGAGTATTTAAATCTGAACAAATTGCAGCCTTCCCTCTTCTAAAAATCCCTGCTTTTTCAAACCCAATTTTCTCACGCGTGTCTCCAAGATAATTCATATGATCACATTCAATACTAGCAAGCACAGCACAATCAGCGTCAAAAATATTGACAGCATCTAATCTTCCTCCAAGTCCTACCTCTAGGATTGCTACATCTACACTAGCTTGAACAAATAGTTGCATGGCAGCTAGTGTTCCAAATTCAAAATAAGTCAAGGAAACATCGCAATCTATCCTGGCAGTTTCAACTATATTAAAAATCTTACACAATTCAGCATCGCTAACCTCCTGCTGGCCTATACGTATCCTTTCGTTATAACAAAAAAGATGTGGCGACGTATAGCATCCAACACGATACCCGGCACGACTTAAAATGGTCTCCAGCATTAAACAGGTTGAGCCTTTTCCATTGGTGCCCCCAACTGTAATTATGGGAAATGATGGAGAAATGTCTAATTTCATCTTAACTTGATTTATACGCTCCAGTCCCAACTCGATAAACTTGGGATGAAGACATTCAAGATAGGCCAACCATTCAGGCAGAGTTCTAAGCTTAGAATTACGTTCGATCATGTGCTGTCACATGTAAGCTTAAAAAAATCAAGTTATGAAATATTAGAGCTACAAAGAAATAGGATGAGCTGGAAGCCGCATTAACAATGTACATAGATTTACAATCTTATCGCGCATCTGTCTACGGTCAATAATCATGTCTATAGCACCATGCTCAAGTAAAAATTCTGCACGCTGAAATCCTTCTGGCAAAGTCTGCCGTACTGTTTGCTCAATCACTCGAGGCCCAGCAAATCCTATCAATGCCTTAGGTTCTGCAACTACTATATCACCAATAAAAGCAAAGCTTGCTGAAACTCCTCCCATAGTAGGGTCTGTTAACACTGAGATAAAAGGAAGTTTCTCCTGCTTCAGTTTGGTAAGTACAGCAGAAGTTTTAGCCATCTGCATCAATGATAATAAACCCTCTTGCATACGCGCACCTCCACTGGCAGCAAAGCAAACAAGTGGTAAATGTTGCTCAACGCATACTTGTACTGCTCGTACGAAGCGTTCGCCCACCACAGATCCCATAGAGCCCCCCATAAACCCAAATTCAAATGCTGCTGCTACCAAGGGTACCGTCTGAACACTACCTTGCATAACTACAAGCGCATCATCTTCACCTGTATCTTTTTTAGCCTGCAACAATCGATCATCATAATGCTTGCTATCAATGAATTTAAGTGGATCCATTGGTAACACTTCCGCACCAATCTCATTGCGTCCCTCTGTGTCTAGAAACAAATCTAACCGCACTCTGGCAGAAATACGATTATGATGATTACACTTTGGGCAAACATTAAAATTATTTCCCAAATCAGAGTAATATAGTACCGCCTCACAAGAAGCGCATTTGCTCCAGAGTCCTTCTGGCACAACTCTTTTTTCACCACTCTCCTTTCGTTTTATCTTTGGCGGAAAAAGTTTTTTAAACCAACTCATAAGCTTTGTCTTTAACCTCTATCATTTAGTGTTCTAAACTAACTTTATTTATTGCTTTACGTAAACTTCTTACTAAATTAGACACATTCATTAGCACTTTATTTTTATCCGATTTCTCTATTTCCTCAATAATCCGGCTACCAACCACTACAGCATCTGCCAATTCAGCAACTGCACTTGCCGTTACAATATCATGTATACCAAATCCAACGCCAATTGGAATAGAAATATATGATCGCAAATAAGTAAGTTTGTCAGCTACCTCTTTCAGATCAAAGTGTCCGGCTCCAGTTACGCCTTTCAGTGAAACATAGTACACAAATCCTTGAGCCTTTTTTGCAACTTCCTTAACACGTAATTCTGATGTGGTAGGTGAAAGGAGAAAAATAGCATCTATCTTCTTTTGTTTGAGGCATTTTAGCCACTCTTCACATTCCTCCGGCGGGTAATCTACTGTCAACACTGCATCTACACCACACATTTCAGCTTTAACTGCAAAATTTTGGTAACCCATAGCTTCCACGGGATTTGCATAACCCATTAGTATCACAGGTGTTACAGTATTTGTTTTTCTAAATTCTGCAACCATCTCTAATACATCCTTTAGGCCTACATGGCACTTTAATGCACGCTCATAAGACCTTTGTATAATCGGCCCATCAGCCATTGGATCTGAGAAAGGAACACCAAGTTCAATAATATCGGCGCCTACATTCACTAACTCATGCATTAATAAAACTGTCATTTTCGGTTCAGGATCACCAGCAGTGATAAAAGGTATTAGCGCTTTTCTATTATTCTGGTTTAATGCACGAAATGTAGCCGCAATTCGGGACATAAAATCTCAACCCTAATTAAAAAATAGTGCCAGTAGCCTGCGATACAGTATCTATATCTTTGTCTCCTCGCCCTGAAAGATTTACCAACAGCAATTTCTCTTTATCAAGTGTGGGTGAAATTTTTGCAGCATATGCCAATGCGTGACTGGACTCTAGTGCAGGAATGATACCTTCGTATCGACACAGCATATGAAATGCTGCTAGGGCCTCATCATCAGTTACCCCAACATATTGTGCTCGATTTGTATCTTTAAGCCATGCATGTTCAGGCCCAACACCTGGATAATCAAGTCCGGCTGAAATCGAATGAGTTTCAATAATCTGCCCATCTTCATCTTGAATTAGATAAGTACGGTTCCCATGCAATACTCCCGGCTTTCCAGTCAGTAAAGTAGCAGCGTGTTTACCACTTTCAATCCCAAGCCCAGCGGCCTCTACACCAATCATATCCACATTCTTATCCTCTAGGTAGGGAAAAAATAATCCGATAGCATTTGATCCACCACCTACGCAAGCAATCAGTTTATCTGGTTGACGCCCATATTCCTCTTGCATCTGCAATTTAGCTTCACGACCAATAATAGCCTGAAAATCACGTACCATCATTGGATATGGGTGTGGCCCTGCTACTGTACCAATTATATAAAATGTATTTTCTACATTGGTCACCCAATCACGCATGGCCTCATTAAGTGCATCTTTAAGCGTTTTAGAGCCAGAATCTACTGGCACTACAGTTGCACCTAGAAGCCTCATCCGATAGACATTAGGCTCTTGTCGCTTCATATCTTCGGAACCCATATAAACTGTGCACTCCATTCCGTACCGAGCTGCAACAGTTGCACTGGCCACACCATGTTGGCCAGCACCAGTTTCAGCAATTATGCGTGATTTCCCCATGTTTTTTGCTAAAAGAGCTTGGCCAATGGCATTGTTTATTTTATGTGCTCCTGTATGGTTCAGATCTTCACGCTTTAACAAAATTTGCGCACCCCCGAGATGCGCTGATAATCTCTTTGCATGATAAATAGGGCTGGGTCGCCCTACGTAAGATTTTAATTCATTAGCATATTCCATCTGAAAATCAGCATCGTTACGATAACGATCATATTGGATAAGTAATTCCTCTAATGCAGTAAATAGGGTTTCTGCAACAAACACGCCCCCGTAAGAACCAAAATGGCCATGAATGTCGGGAAGATCACAAGCTCTCGCCATTTCTAACTCCTGTCATAAAAGCAGCAATTTTATCTTTATCCTTAATACCCTTATCCACTTCCACTCCACTAGACACATCTACTGCCCAAGGACTTGTTGCCCTAATAGCTAAGCCAACATTATCAGCATGTAGACCGCCCGAAAGTATGAGTGGTAACTGCAAATTTTGTGGTATCAAACTCCAGTCAAACGTAGTACCAGTTCCACCTGGTTTGCCTTCGACATAGGCATCTATTAACAAAGCTCTAGCATTGGAATAACGAGCTGCGTATTCTAACAAATCTACTCCAGATCTAAGTCGTACGGCTTTAATATACGGTAATGAAAATTGGCCACAAAATTCTGCTGATTCATCACCATGAAATTGCAATAAACTTAGTCCAGCAACAGAACATGTCTCCTCCACCCAATCAGGATCTGGATCAACATATACTCCCACCGAACTTAAGAAAGGTGGTAATGCCATAATGATCTTACGAGCCTCTTGCGGAGAAATGAAGCGTGTACTTTTAGCCCAGAATACAAAACCAATAGCATCTGCACCTAACTGCGCTGCATTTAACGCATCTTCTATACGG
>JAHELA010000061.1 GCA_024644425.1 Nitrosomonadaceae bacterium | reverse complement strand
GCTAATCCAGGGGTGCTCCATAAGGAGTGACTATAGCGAGTTGAGGCTCAACCCTAAAGGAGACTTTTATGGCAGTTACTATGCGCCAAATGCTGGAAGCAGGCGTTCATTTTGGACACCAAACCCGTTTCTGGAATCCGAAGATGGCTCAGTTTATTTTTGGCCATCGCAACAAAATACACATCATCAACCTAGAACAAACTCTTGTTATGTATCAAGATGCAATGGAATATGTGCGCCGGTTATCCGCGAATAAAGGAACAATTTTATTCGTTGGCACTAAGCGTCAAGCGCGAGATATAGTTCGTGAAGAAGCAATTCGTTGCGAATCTCCATATGTAGATCAACGATGGCTTGGTGGAATGTTGACAAACTTTAAGACAATTAAACAATCTGTAAAGCGGCTCCAGGAAATGGAAGCAATGTTACAGGACGGTACACTTGATAAACTTTCCAAGAAAGAAGCACTCGATATTCAGCGTGAATTAGA
This sequence comes from Nitrosomonadaceae bacterium, assembly GCA_024644425.1. Taxonomy (GTDB): domain Bacteria; phylum Pseudomonadota; class Gammaproteobacteria; order Burkholderiales; family Nitrosomonadaceae; genus BJGV01. The sequence continues at coordinate 8,481 of JAHELA010000061.1, read as the reverse complement.
AAAACTTAACCGCAGCCTAGGCGGCATCAAAGATATGAAAGGAACTCCTGATGCTATGTTCGTAATTGATGTAGGCTACCAGAAAGGTGCAATTAAAGAAGCTAATAAACTTGGCATTCCCATAGTTGGGGTAGTTGATACTAACCACAACCCTGACAAAGTAGACTATGTTATTCCAGGTAATGACGATTCTAGTCAGGCAATACGTCTTTATGCTCGGGGCGTAGCTGATGCAATTCTGGAAGGACGAAGCCAGATTGTTCAAGAAATAGTTAAAAACGAATTTGAGGAAATGGATGAAGGAATGATGGCAGAAAAACTAACAGAATAGTTTAAAAATAATTAAAGCAGATACTTTAGATTTATTAAATAATTTCACATTTGGAGTAAGTATGGCGGAAATTACCGCAAGCATAGTAAAAGAGTTACGCGATTTAACTGGGCTCGGCATGATGGAATGTAAGAAAGCATTGATCGAAACCAGTGGTGATCTTAAAGCTGCAGAAGACTTATTGCGAATAAAAAGCGGCCTCAAAGCAAATACAGCTGCCAATCGTATTACAGCTGAGGGTACTATAGGAATTGAAATTGCAGTGGATAAAAAAAGTGGGGCGCTTGTTGAACTTAATTGTGAAACTGATTTTGTAGCTAAAAATGAGGATTTTATTAATTTCGCTAAAAATCTAGCACAATTAGCAACCACTAAAGTCTTAACAGACACTGATGTGCTCTCAAGGGAATCTTTGCCAAATGGAAAAAATGTAGAAGAATTCCGTAAAGAGCTAATTATGAAACTCGGAGAAAACATTAGTATTCGCCGTTGTGCTCGGCATGCAGCGAAAGGACGCCTTGCATCATACCTCCACGGTGGAAAAATCGGTGTAATAGTTGATTACGAGGGAAGTGATGAAATTTTAGGAAAAGATTTAGCCATGCATATTGCGGCTAGCAAGCCAGTATGTGTTTCCAGTGACCAGGTATCATCCGACTTATTGCTGCGTGAACGCCAGATTTATACAGCACAAGCAAAGGAAAGTGGAAAGTCAGATGACATAATAGTAAAAATGGTAGACGGGCGCATTGCTAAATATCTTGCTGAAATAACGCTACTTGGACAACCTTTTGTCAAGGACCCTGAGCAAACAGTGGAAAAGCTACTTAATAAAAAATCTGCCGCAGTCAACGCCTTTACTATGTTTAAAGTAGGAGAAGGTATTGAAAAAAGAACTGGCGATTTTGCTAATGAGGTTATGTCACAGATTAACCAAGCATTAGAAAATAGCTCATGACAACCAAATTAATTATTTTTTGAAATTTATCCGCGACGATTATGGCCTATAAACGTATCCTGTTAAAACTTTCAGGTGAAGCGCTGATGGGCAATTATAGCTATGGTATAAATCAAACTGTTATTGAACATGTTGTCTCAGAGATTTCTTCAGTAACTAGGCTTAAAGTTGAGATAGCAATTGTAATCGGCGGAGGAAACATTTTTCGCGGTATGGCATCAGCTGCTAGTGATCGAGTGGATCGTGCCACTGCTGATTATATGGGTATGTTAGCAACTGTTATGAATGCGTTGGCACTTCAGGATGCAATGCGTCATTTTGGATTGGAATCTCGAGTACAATCTGCGCTACGTATTGATCAAGTTGTCGAACCCTATATCCGGGGTAAGGCAATTCGTTATTTAGAAGAAGGCAAGGTAGTTATTTTTGCTGCCGGTACTGGCAACCCTTTTTTTACTACGGACACTGCTGCTGCATTACGTGGTTTAGAAATGAACGTAGATATTGTTCTTAAAGGAACCAAGGTTGATGGTGTGTACTCAAATGATCCTAAAACTGATTCTGATGCAAAACGCTATCGAAATTTGTCTTTTGATGAAGCTATCCATAAGAACTTGAAAATCATGGATGCTACTGCGTTAACCCTTTGTCGCGACCAGAAGTTACCACTCGGTGTTTTCAGTATTTTTAAAGCTGGGGCGCTCAAAAGAATAGTAAAAGGAGAAGAAGAAGGTACGCTAGTTAGAGTTTGAATCAAAACAAATGCTTGTTTCATTTTTCAATATAAATGATTAATGTCACGCCTTTTATTTTTTATGTTCAAAGTATAGATTATGATTATCGATATAAAAAAATCTGCTGAACAAAAGATGCAAAAAAGCTTAGAAGCTCTAAAAACTTGTTTGGGAAAAATAAGAACAGGTCGTGCTCATACAGGCCTACTTGATCACGTTACTGTAGATTATTATGGCGCACCTGTACCTATTAGCCAGGTCGCAAATATTAGTTTGTCTGATGGTCGTACAATTAGCGTTACGCCATGGGAAAAAAATATGCTTACTCCGATCGAAAAAACGATCCGTGATTCGGACTTAGGATTAAATCCTGTAACTGTAGGTGAAATGATACGCGTTCCAATGCCAGCTCTAACAGAGGAACGTCGTCGAGACCTTACTAAAGTAGTTAAGCACGAAGCAGAAACGGCAAGGGTAGCAATGCGAAATATCCGACGTGATGCTAATACTCACTTAAAAGAGTTACTCAAAGATAAAAAAATTGCTGAGGACGAAGAGCGCCGAGGTCAAGATGAAATTCAGAAACTTACGAATCAACATATTACTGAAGTAGATAAAGCACTACAAGCAAAAGAAGCTGAATTGATGGCTGTTTAACTTAACTAAATTTAGTACCATATCACTCATGCATCTCCCCTCTAGTTCAACTCGTGAGATACCAAAAACAGACATAATCCCAAAACATGTTGCCATTATTATGGATGGTAATGGACGTTGGGCGAAAGAACGCTTCATGCCAAGGGTAGCAGGTCACAAACGCGGAGTAGAAACAGTACGCGCTGCTATTAAAGCTTGTATTGAACGCGGCATTAGTTATCTAACATTATTTGCCTTTAGCAGTGAAAATTGGCGTAGGCCAGCAGAAGAAATTTCATTCTTGATGCAGCTTTTCATCACTGTACTGGAACAGGAAGTTGTCAAGTTGCATGAGAATGGTATTCGCTTCAAGGTAATCGGAGATTTATCAAAGTTTGAGCCAAAGATAATTGAATTTATTAGTAATGGTGAAAAAATGACAGCTGCTAACACCCGCCTTACACTTACAATTGCAGCCAATTACGGCGGACGCTGGGATATTATGCAAGCTGTGCGTAAAATGTTAGTGCAGCACCCAAATTTAAAAGACAACTTTGAGGAGGAAGACTTAATTCAGTATCTTTCAATTAATTATGCACCAGAACCTGATTTATTTATACGCACTGGAGGTGAACAACGTATTAGCAATTTTCTATTGTGGCACCTAGCTTACACCGAGCTTTATTTTACTGATACCTTGTGGCCAGACTTTAGTGCAAGTACGCTTGATCTTGCAATTCAATCCTACCAACAACGAGAGCGTCGTTTTGGCCGAACTAGTGAGCAACTTCGAACATCAAAAACTATCAATAAAATGAGGAAAATTTCACCAAAAAAAAACAGCATAAACATTACACATTTTACTTAGTATAATTTTGTGCTGATTGTACGCTACTCATGCTTAAGACCCGTATCTTTACAGCTGTCTGTGTTTTACTTCTTTTTCTAGCGGCATTGTTTTATTTATCTTCGATTTTCTGGATGGCCTTCGTTCTTGCTTTAGTTGTGATCGGTTCATGGGAATGGAGTAGATTGGCTAAATTTACGTTATTTGGATCCATTCTTTACCTTGTTTTTACGGCATTAATTGGTGGCGAATTACTGTTCATTTTAAGTAGAGCTGTACTAACTAATCCTTACAGCACTATCTTTTTATGGCTCTACGCATCAACATTTGTATTCTGGCTACTAGGCGCACCAATTCTTCTGAAATTAAATCACTCAGTCAAAAATCCAATTTTACTTATATTAACAGGTTGGCTGTTATTATTTCCCACCTGCCTCGCTTTATATCAATTACGTGCTATTGATCCATTTCTTTTATTGGGTTTTATGATGACTGTTTGGATTTCTGATACAGCAGCATACTTTGTTGGCCGAAAGCTAGGAACACACAAGCTTGCGCCAATAATAAGTCCCGGTAAAACCTGGGAAGGTGTAGCAGGAGCAATAATAGCAGTTTTTATTTATGCATTGGCCTGGAACTACTTGATAGGAGAAAAAAGCGAGGTCATGTTTTTAGTTCCACTGTTACTAGCGCTTGTTATATTAGGTATCATTGGCGATTTGTTTGAATCACTAATGAAACGTCAAGCTGGACTCAAGAATAGTGGCAATATTTTGCCCGGCCACGGTGGTATACTTGACCGTATAGATGCACTTACTTCAACCCTTCCTGTTGCTACTTTAGCAGTTCTTCTTTTTACTGTTGAATTATGACTGTTGCTAGACATCTCACCATTCTTGGCTCCACTGGAAGTGTAGGAATAAGCACACTTGATGTGGTTGCGCGCCACTCTGATCGATTTTATGTTGCCGCACTCACTGCCAATTACAGTATTGATAAAATGCTGGAGCAATGTCTACGCTTTAAACCACAGTATGCAGTGATGTTAGATAAAACTAGTGCAGAAAAACTAAAAAATAAAATTTGCGCTGCAGGAATTAATACTGAAGTCCTAAGTGGAGTTGAGTCACTTGAGAAGGTGGCATCTCTACCTGAAGTAGATATTGTAATGGCAGCTATTGTAGGTGCCGCTGGTATTCGCCCTACATTTGCAGCTGCTCAAGCGGGGAAATATGTGCTTCTCGCTAACAAGGAAACATTAGTGATGGCAGGACACATCTTTATGGATGTGGTAAAGAAAAATAATGCTACTTTGCTGCCAATAGATAGTGAACATAACGCAATTTTCCAGTCGCTACCACGAAACTTCACTGGAGATTATTCAACATCAGGGGTCCGTCGCGTTCTATTAACTGCATCAGGTGGCCCATTTCGACAAACATCAATAGCTAAATTAAATGACGTTACTCCAAAACAGGCCTGCGCTCATCCCAACTGGGTAATGGGACAAAAAATATCTGTCGATTCTGCAACCATGATGAATAAAGGCTTAGAAATAATTGAAGCACACTGGTTATTTAATGCAGCGCCAAAGCAAATTCAGGTAGTAATCCACCCACAAAGCGTAATCCATTCTATGGTTGAATATGTTGATGGCTCTGTACTAGCACAACTTGGTAACCCAGACATGCGCACACCAATTGCTCATGCCTTAGCATATCCAGAACGAATTGAATGTGGTGTAACCCCCCTTGATATTTTTAAAATAGCACGACTAGATTTTGAAATGCCAAATTTTACAAAGTTCCCATGTCTAGGACTTGCCTATACCGCCCTTGAAACCGGTGGCAGTGCGCCAGCAATACTTAATGCTGCAAATGAAGTGGCAGTTGAATCATTTTTAAAATCTAAAATACCTTTCACTGCAATTCCATCTATGATCAAACAAGTTATGCAAGTAATAGAGCAAAAGGAAATCTTTACGCTTGATGATGTACTGGAAGCTGATAGCCTGGCACGTAAGGCTGCATATGAGTTGCTAGATACTCTTTCTCAAAAAGAGTCATGAAGCTAGCTTGTCGCATTTTATGATGCTATCTAATTCTTTTGAGTCAGCAAATAAACTGGCAAATTATTACTTCTGCATTTAAACATATCTTATCTAAAGTTAATCTAATTATTTACTTTAAACCTATATTACTCCTAATTTACTCTAACGATAAACATGAAATTATATCGTTTATTTCTTTCATAGAGATTTATCATGTGCTTGTATTCTAAATTATAATCCCGCATGTCACTCTTCTTTACAATAATCGCTTTTATCTTTGCTCTGGGCCTGTTAATAGTGTTCCACGAATTTGGTCATTATCTAGTAGCACGTCTGTGTGATGTTAAAGTATTACGTTTCTCAGTAGGCTTCGGTCGACCTTTATTAAGAAAATATTGGGGAAAAGATAAGACTGAATGGGCCATAGCAGCTTTTCCATTTGGTGGTTATGTAAAGATGCTTGATGAACGCGAAGGTAAAGTTGCTCCTGAAGATTTAAAGCGTTCCTTTAATCGTAAAACTGTGGCACGCCGCTTTGCCATTGTTTCAGCTGGACCAATTGCAAATTTTTTACTAGCTATTTTGCTTTATTGGCTGCTTTTCATGCATGGTATCAGCGGCATGAAACCAATCCTAGGTCAAATCATTCCAAATACACCAGCAGCAATAGCGTCTTTTGAATCTGGAGAAACCATTTTGAAAATTGGAACCGAACCAGTCTTAACTTGGCAGGATGCTCGCTGGTTATTATTAGGTCACGCAATTGAAAGGTCTCCTATATTAACTGTTGAGGTGCTTAACCAAAGCGGAGAAGTCATCAAACGGAATATGGACCTAAGTAAAATTAATGCTGATGATTTGGATGCTAAATTTTTGAAAAAAATTGGCCTAAATATTTATCAACCATTAATTAAACCTGAAATTTCTCAGGTAATTGCAAATAGCGCAGGCGAACAGGCAGGCTTACTCCCTAATGATAAAATTTTAGTTGTAAATGGGGAAAAAATTGTATGGTGGAATGATTTAGTACAGCAAATAAGAGATAATCCGGGACAACCCTTATCTATGAAAATTCGACGTGGCAATACTGAAATTAATGTAGATGTAACTCCAGATATAGTTATTGAAAATGATAAACAAATAGGCAAAATTGGTATTAGTCCAAGAATTGATCAATCTAAGATAGAAAGTTTATTAGTAGAGGTTAGCTACCCAGCAAACACAGCCTTGGTTAAAGCAATATATAAAACTTGGGAAACATCAATATTTACTTTGAAAATGCTTGGAAAAATGATTATGGGAGAAGTATCGTGGAAGAATGTAAGTGGGCCCATAACAATTGCCGACTACGCTGGCAAATCGGCACAAATGGGAATCGCGTCTTATTTAGGGTTTCTTGCGCTTATCAGTATCAGTCTCGGGGTGCTAAATTTACTACCAATTCCCTTATTAGATGGTGGTCACTTGATGTATTATGTGATTGAAATTATTAAAGGTAGCCCCCTTTCTGAAAAGGCCATGGAAATAGGACAACAGTTAGGAATTATGCTGTTGTTTATTCTTATGGCTTTTGCGATTTATAACGATATCAATCGGTTCATCTCTAGTTAAAGAATGATAATCAGGGTTTTTTCTACAATTATATTTTTCTTCTTATCCACATATTTATGGGCGGGAGAACCATTTGTAGTTAAAGATATAAGAGTCGAAGGCATACAGCGAACAGAAGCAGGAACGGTATTCAGTTACCTACCAGTAAAAGTTGGAGACACACTTGATGACAAAAAGGCTGCAGATGCAATTAAGGCGCTTTACTCTACCGGATTCTTTAAAGACGTGCGTCTAGAATCTGAGGATGGTGTCCTACTAGTTATAGTGATAGAACGCCCTGCTATTGCGGAAATTAGTATTTCCGGTGTAAATGAGTTTGAACCAAAGAAACTAAAAGATGGATTAAGACAAGCTGGACTAGCAGTATCACGTATTTTTGATCGTTCAGTGTTAGAAAAAGCTGAACAAACTTTAAAACAACAGTATATTAGTAAAGGAAGATATGCGGTAAAAATTACGACCACAATTACACCGCTTGAACGTAATCGTGTTGGTCTTAATTTTAGTATTGATGAAGGAGAAGTAGCTAAGATCCGCAAAATAAATATTGTTGGTAACAAGTCATTTAGAGAGAGAGCATTAGTGGGTGTATTTTCTCTCAGAACCCCTGGCCTTTTGACTTGGATAACCAAAGATGATCAATACTCAAAGCAAAAACTATCTGCAGACTTAGAAGCATTACGCTCTTACTATCTTGACCGTGGTTTCCTAGAATTTACTATTGATTCTACCCAAGTTTCAGTTACCCCTGACATGCAGGATATATACATAACAACAAACATTGTTGAAGGCCCACAGTACAAAATTTCTGAGATTAAATTAGCAGGTAAAATGCCGGTTCCTGAGGAAGAATTAAAGAAACTCATCTCAATTGAACCTGGTGATGTGTTTTCACGTAAGAAATTAACTGAGTCAATAAAACTAATTACAGATCGATTAGGTGACGATGGCTACGGTTTTGCCAATGTAAATGCTGCACCAGAACAGGATAAGGAAAAACAACAAGTAGGTTTTACTTTTTATATTGATCCTGGCCGCAGGGTTTATGTAAGACGTATTACCATTTCTGGTAATAGTCGTACAAGAGATGAAGTTATACGCCGAGAAATGCGCCAACTTGAAGGTGCATGGTATTCAACTTCTAAGATAAATCGCTCCAAAGTACGTATAGACAAACTGCAATATTTCTCTTCTGTTAATATAGAAACTCCAGCAGTTAGCGATGCTACAGATAAAATTGATGTAAAGGTAGACGTTAAAGAAAAACCAACTGGTAATATATCTTTTGGGCTAGGGTTTTCCCAGCAAGAGGGT
>JAHELA010000184.1 GCA_024644425.1 Nitrosomonadaceae bacterium | reverse complement strand
GCTACGTAGGTCTGGATGGGGATATTGGTTGTATGATTAATGGTGCGGGCCTAGCTATGGCTACCATGGATATGATTCAGCTAGCTGGTGGTGACCCTGCTAATTTCCTTGACGTTGGTGGAGGCGCATCCGCCGAGCGTACAGAAAAAGCATTTCGCTTAGTATTAGCTGATAAAAATGTTAAAGCTTTGCTAGTTAATATATTTGCCGGCATAAATCGTTGTGACTGGATTGCTGAAGGTGTCGTACAAGCACTTAAAAATATCGATATGCGGATACCTTTAGTTGTCCGTCTGTCTGGTACAAATGTTGACCTAGGCCGTCAGATAATTGCGGAAAGCAATTTACCTATCATTATGGCAGATACATTAGCAGATGCGGCAGAAAAGGTTGTCCAGGCTCGTAACGAAGTGGTTGCGAGAGGATATTAGAGGAAAGCACAATGTCGATCTTAATTAGTGAAAAAACTCGCATTATTGTTCAAGGATTTACTGGCAAAATTGGCACATTTCATGCTAAGGACATGATTAGCTACGGTTCCAATGTCGTAGGTGGTGTCACTCCCGGCAAAGGTGGCCAACAACACCTGGATCTACCTGTTTTTAATTCGGTAAAAGAAGCGGTACACCAAGTTGGAGCTGAAGCAAGCATCATATTTGTGCCGCCCGCATTTGCTGCGGACTCAATTATGGAGGCTGCTGATGCAGGAATAAAATACTGTGTAGCAATTACAGATGGTATTCCTACTCAGGATATGATGACTGTCAAAAGTTATCTTCGTCGTTTTCCTAAAGAAGAAAGAATGTTGTTAACTGGCCCTAACTGTGCTGGAACAATCAGTCCCGGACGTTCAATGCTTGGAATTATGCCAGGGCATATATATATGCAAGGTAATGTTGGAATTATTGGTCGTTCAGGTACCCTGGGCTATGAAGCTGCTGATCAGATGAAAAACCTAGGTATTGGAGTTTCAACTTCTGTAGGTATCGGCGGTGATCCAATTACTGGGAGTTCATGCCGTGATATTTTGGAAAAATTTGAATCAGATTCAGAAACAAAAGTGATACTTATGATTGGGGAGATAGGTGGACCACAAGAAGTAGAAGCTGGGGTTTTTTCAAAAAATTACTTAAGTAAACCACTAATTGCATACATTGCAGGTTTAACTGCACCAGAAGGGAGGCGCATGGGACATGCAGGAGCAATTATCTCATCAGCTGGAGAAAGTGCAGCAGAAAAAGTAGCTACACTGGAAGAGCTAGGTGTGACAATTTGCCCAACTCCTGCTTCAATGGGTAAAACCGTTTCAGAAGTATTAGCTAAAATCTAGATATACTACTCTATTAATAGCATATATACCAAAATAATATTCTTATATCAGTTTGTTATAGATAGTAATTAAAGTTATTTATAGATAGCACTTGCTTTATGTTTAGTGTAATTTTTTGTCTGAAGAAAATGTAGAAAAGAATTGTCTAATAAGTAATGCTTTAATAAGTGCAATTAATGAATGCATTGTTGAAGCATGTGTCTAATTATGGCAAGATAAATTAACTCAGTTTCTTAATATTAGTTATTTTTTTGATTTTTCCAAAATGAGAATAAAATCATGGCGTTTGGGTGGATTACAGCGTTAAAAATTATTCCATGGAAGGATGTAATTGAATCTGCGCCACATATAGTAAAAGCCGCTAAGAATCTTTATGCTGGTGCAAAAGCTAACGCTTCCAATCCATCAGACGCGCAATCTCCACCATCTGATAAATCTAAAACTGAGGTTTCTGAAGATTCTGACCTTCGTGAAATTAAGGTAAAGATACAGCAACTAAGTGGTGAGCAGGAATCATCTGTAGAATTAATTAGATCGCTTGCACAGCAAAATGTACGTATCGTTGAGGCAATTGAACTTCTTCGAGTTCGGACAAAGATATTACTTATTACATGTGTTTTACTTAGTGGGCTATTAGCTAGTCTGGTTTATTGGCTAATAGTAGATTGAGACATGTGAAATAAGTTTATTGTTGTTTTCTAATATTCTCTAATGCTTTTGCAATGATCTGGCGGGGAGTGCCTATATTCATACGCATAAATCCCTTACCTTCTTCGCCGAATAGAGTTCCAGGACTCATGCCTACTCCGGCCTTATGTATAAAGAAATGTTTAAGTTGTTCATCACTCATCTTTAACTTGCGGCAATCAAGCCATAATAGATAAGTCCCCTCAGGTTTGCTCACTTGAATCATTGGAAGATGATCCATCAAGTATTTTTCTACAAAATCTCTTGTATCTTTTAAATAAGATAGTAATGCTGTTAGCCATG
>JAHELA010000183.1 GCA_024644425.1 Nitrosomonadaceae bacterium | reverse complement strand
ACCTGCGGCATGCTAGCACTTCCCAATCGTAATAAAACAGACAATACTCAATTTAATGGGGCAAAAGCTTGGTGTGCTCGCAATGACTTCCCTATGAAAAAAGTTTATGCAAGTGAAATTGAACCGAGACTGATACTAGATAAGCCTGTGAGAAAATCTGCTCTTTGGCTATCGTCCGTTGCACAAGTGCGTAGCCCACGGTTATTGCAAGCTTTAAAAAGATCGGTGGTATTGTCCGGGGGTACCATCATAGAGCATACTAAAGTTTCAGGTTGGCGGCTTGGGGATGGGCGAATCGAATCAGTTATCACTAATCGAGGAGAGTACACAGGAGTTAACTATATTGTTACAGCTGGAGCGTGGAGCTGCGAGGTTCTAGGTGTGCACGCGTTAAAACTCAACATTCATCCGGTTCGAGGGCAGATGCTGCTATTCAAAGTGATGCCAGGTCAGCTACATTCGGTTGTGCTACAAAATAATTTTTACCTGATACCGCGCCAAGATGGATTTATACTAGCAGGCAGCACTATGGAAGATGCTGGATTTGATAAGAGCATCACCGAAGATGCTCGTAAGGCATTGCTTGCTAAAGCACATGCGCTATTATCTTCATTGACTGAAGAGACGTTGGTTGGTCACTGGTCTGGACTACGCCCAGGTTCCCAAGATAATATTCCTGTTATCAGTCGTCATCCTGTTATAGAAAATCTTTATCTAAATAGCGGGCATCACCGCTATGGGGTGACTATGGCGCTGGGCAGCGCGCATCTATTGTCCAACATGGTAATGAATAATTCTCAGCCGTTTGATGTTACCCCCTATCATTGGCCAGTATAAATGTGATGAAATACATCCAATGTAACACTCAAATTTTGTACTAAGTTTCCCGTACTTTATCCATTAGTTATGGGGTGGTAATATTAGCGCACACCAACTAAGAAAATAGGCGTCATGGCTGGGCACAGCAAGTGGGCAAATATCAAACACAAGAAAGCTGCTACGGATGCCAGGCGCGGCAAGATATTTACCCGGTATATCAAAGAAATTACTGTTGCCGCAAGACTTGGCGGGGGTGATATCACTAGTAATCCACGACTTCGCTTGGCTGTCGAAAAAGCATACGAACAAAATATGCCCAAGGAAAATGTCGAGCGAGCAATAAAGAGAGGAAGTGGTGACCTGGAGGGGGTGAATTATGAAGAAGTTCGTTATGAAGGTTATGGCATCCTAGGTGCGGCTGTAGTAGTAGATTGCATGACTGACAATCGATTGCGGACTGTTGCGGCCGTTCGTCATGCTTTTACTAAGTATGGCGGTAACCTTGGTGCTGATGGCTCGGTACTATTCTTGTTCAAACATTGTGGGCAACTCTTTTTTGCGCCAGGCACCAACGAAGACAAATTAATGGAAGCTGCGTTAGAAACAGGAGCAGAGGATGTGATCACTAATGATGATGGCAGCATTGAGGTTATTACTCCACCATATGAACTTGTTATCATTAAATCTGCTTTAGAAAAAATGGGATTCAATGCAGAGCTTGCCACGGTGACAATGAAACCGAACAATGAAGTTGTATTGACAGGCGATAATGCAATAAAAATGCAAAAATTATTGGATGCATTAGAAAATATTGATGATGTACAAGAAGTTTTTACGTCAGCTGTGATTGATATTTAGTTTTTTTATTCAATAGGTGACATATTCGCATCCTAGGTATAGACCCCGGCTTGCGTATCACGGGTTTTGGGGCCATCGATAAAACTGGCAATAAGTTAACTTATGTCAGTAGCGGTTGTATCAAAACGCTAGACGTTGAATTACCGTTGCGTCTGAAATCAATCATGGATAATCTTAACGAAGTTATTATGCAGCATCGTCCAAATCAGATTGCGGTGGAGCAGGTATTCGTTAATATAAATCCAAAATCAACACTGATGCTCGGACAAGCTCGCGGTGCGGCAATTTGCGCAGCTGTGTTAAATAATATTTTTGTTGCCGAATACACTGCCCTACAAATTAAGCAGGCAGTTGTTGGCAACGGGCATGCAAAGAAAGAACAAGTACAGGATATGGTAAGGCGACTGTTAGGTCTTTCTTGTACTCCCAGTGCGGATGCAGCAGATGCCCTTGCTTGTGCTATTTGTCATGCTCACGGTGGATTAGGATTGGGCGGGGTTTCCACAACAGGTTATAGTATGAAACGTGGGAGATTGGCATGATCGGCAGATTGACGGGCTTGATGCTAGAGAAACATCCGCCATTAGTGCTGGTTGATGTGCAAGGTGTGGGGTATGAGATTAATGTGCCAATGAGTACGTTCTATAATCTGCCTGC
>JAHELA010000060.1 GCA_024644425.1 Nitrosomonadaceae bacterium | reverse complement strand
CTGGATTAGCAGGTGGCGCCGCTCCCAGTGGAGTCCCACCTCTTAATGTAAATTTACCTGCAGCTGGTCTTGCAGGGGTACTAGGTGGGCCCGCTGCACTTGGCCTCAGTCTAATCAATCTCCCTAACGGAGCTCTGATCAACCTAGAATTATCTGCACTAGAAGCTGACAGTAAGGGTAGAATTATTTCCAGCCCTCGTGTGGTAACTGCTGACCAGGTGGAAGCCACTATTGAACAAGGTACTGAAATACCCTTCCAGCAAGCAACTAGTAGTGGCGCCACAAGCATCTCATTCAAAAAGGCAGTTCTTAGTCTTAAAGTAACGCCACAAATTACGCCTGACGACAATATCATCATGGATTTAAACGTCAATCAGGATACTGTTGGGGTCGCTACACCTGCCGGGCCTGCAATCAATACCAAGCGGGTTGACACACAAGTTCTAGTGGAAAATGGTGGAACCGTTGTTATTGGTGGTATTTTTGGTCGAACTGAAAATAAATCAGTAAATAAAGTACCGCTATTGGGAGACATTCCAGTTTTAGGCGTATTGTTCAGAAATACTGCAAAGCAAGATGACAAAACTGAATTGATGGTATTCATAACCCCCCGAATATTAAAAGATAGCCTCAATCTTCGCTGATTAAAAAATTTTCTTAATGAGAAAATAATTTAGAGCTAGAGAATATCTTCGCTCTAGCCCTAGTTAACGGCCGCGTCAATATAAATCTGATGCGGCTTTTTTGTGTCTACGCGATTTGCATTTTTTCCGCTACAATTAACTAAATTGAATCATTTAACTCCAAAATTACAATGAATAAAATGAACCATACCGCAGAAGAAATAGATCGTAATATTCTTCTAGTAGGTATGATGGGTGCAGGTAAAACTACTATTGGGAAGTCCTTAGCTAGCTACTTAAACAAAAAATTTATCGATTCTGACTGTGAAATCCAGAAACGTACTGGGGTCAAGATACCAGTAATTTTTGAAATTGAAGGTGAAGCAGGTTTTCGAAAGCGAGAATCGGAAATGTTGCGAGAGTTGCTGAAAATCAAAAATATGGTACTTGCAACAGGAGGAGGTGTGATATTAAACCTTCAAAACCGTGAGCTTTTAAAGCAGAATGGCACTATTGTATATCTACGAGCATCAGTTGAAGATTTGTGGCATCGAACTCGACACGACAAGAATCGACCATTGCTCCAGACTATAGATCTTCAAGCTAAACTGTCAGAACTTTATGATCAGCGTGACCCTATGTACCGCGAAATTGCACATATAGTTGTTGAAAGTGGAAAGCAAAGTATCCAACAAATGGTAAAATCACTTGCTCAACAACTCCCCTACCCTGTTTTAAGAATAGATCGAACAAAATAACTAACACAATGTAGCTTAGCAACACATTAAAAGTAGCATCCAGATACCAACAACACATCATGCAAACCATCACCGCAGGTATTTCCCCAGAACTAAGTAAAAATAGTTACCCAATTCATGTTGGTAGCGATATTTTAAGAAAATCTAGTCTTATTCTGCCACATCTAATTCAGAAACGGGTTGCCATAGTCAGTAACTCTACAGTAGCTCCTCTATACTTGGACGAGCTGAGAACCTCACTTGAGAGTCATGGAATAAGCTCAGTCCCTATCATTCTGCCAGATGGTGAAGAGTATAAAAATTGGCAAACACTAAACCAAATTTTCGATACTCTTTTATCAAACCAATGTGAACGTAACACTACGATCATTGCACTTGGGGGTGGGGTTATTGGCGATCTTGCTGGGTTTGCTGCTGCAACTTATATGAGAGGGGTACCATTTATACAAATCCCAACTACTTTATTAGCTCAGGTAGACTCTTCAATAGGAGGCAAAACCGGGATCAATCACCCCCTTGGCAAAAACATGATCGGCGCTTTTTATCAGCCTCGTATGATATTAGCAGATAGCGCAACACTGAATACCTTGCCTAAACGAGAATTTAACAGTGGAATTGCTGAAATTATCAAGTATGGCCTGATAAGAGATAATATGTTTTTCGACTGGCTTGAAGAGAATATGACTAAGCTTTTAGTAAGAGACTATGATGTATTAAATGAGGCAATTCGACGAAGTTGTAAAAATAAAATAGAAGTTGTAGCAGCCGACGAACGTGAACGTGGCATAAGAGCGCTCCTCAATCTAGGCCATACCTTTGGTCACGCAATTGAGAATGCAATGGGCTACGGTGTATGGTTACATGGTGAAGCCGTAGCAGCTGGCACATTGCTTGCTGCAAAATTGTCGAAGCGTATGCATTTAATTGATGATACTGAAATTGAACGTATTCAAAAATTATATATACAAGCAGAGCTTCCTATTGTTGTACCTGATCTTGACCCTGAAAAATACCTGCATCTAATGGAACGAGATAAAAAAGTTGATAGTGGAAAAATGCGATTTGTACTGCTTAAATGTATTGGTGAAGCTAAAGTTTATTCAGATGTGCCCACATCAATCCTGACTGAAACCCTTGTAGATTGCGCTGCCAATGAATGATTTAGCGTCCTATGCAGTATCATCAAAAAATTCGAGAGGACGTTGTATTAAGGAACCACCTCCTCTAGAACGAAGTGAGTTTCAGCGTGACCGAGACCGTATAATTCATTCAACAGCCTTCCGTAGACTCGAATACAAAACTCAGGTTTTTGTAAACCATGAGGGAGACTTGTTTCGTACACGTTTAACGCATACTTTAGAAGTAGCTCAAATTGGCCGTTCGGTTGCCCGCAACCTTCATCTTAACGAAGATTTGGTTGAGGCCATAGCGCTAGCTCATGACTTGGGTCACACTCCATTTGGCCATGCTGGCCAGGATGCATTAAATAAATGCATGAAAAAGTATGGTGGCTTTGAACACAACCTACAATCACTTCGCGTTGTAGATGTACTAGAAGAAAGGTATGGAGCCTTTGATGGACTAAACCTATGCTTTGAAACCCGTGAAGGTATACTAAAACATTGTGCAAAGAAAAATGCTAAAAAATTAGGTAAACTGGGTGAACGTTTTCTTGCGAATCAAAGACCTTCTCTAGAAGCACAACTCACTAATCTTGCTGATGAGATTGCGTATAACAATCACGATGTAGATGACGGCCTACGTTCTGGTTTAATTACTCAAGAACAATTAGAGGAAATTAGTATTTTTTCCCGCCACCTAGCAATGACAAAGAAACAATACCCTGAAATCTTAGGGCGAAGGCTAATTCATGAAACAGTTAGACGTATGATAAATACTTTAGTAGCAGATTTAACCAAACAAAGTACAGCCAATATTGAAAGGGCTGAGATACATAGCTTGAAATGTGTTAACGCAGCACCACAACTAATTAGCTTTAGCAAGAAAATAAAGCATGAACAACAAGAATTAAAAGAATTCCTACGTAATAACCTTTACCAACACTATCAAGTAGCGCGTATGAGTAACAAAGCACACCATATTGTAGAGATGCTATTTAATATTTTCAATGAAGAAACGCAATTATTACCTACAAAATATCAAGCAAAAGCGCACAAAAACAAGTACCAAACAATAGCCGACTACATTGCTGGAATGACGGATCGCTATGCAATTAGAGAATACAAAAGACTAATTACAATTGAATAAAATTAAATAAACAATGATTCTTTAATTTTATTGAAATTTGATAGAAGAGTTAAAAACAACAAACGTTAGTTATTCTATCTGAACATCGCACTTAATTGTGTACGAAAAAGACGATCACTGTTATGATCTTCGTTTTTGTAAAATTGGTATTGTAAGAAGACTGATGAATCTCTAATAAGATTCGTTTTCCCTACCCCACTTCATAGTGATACAAACCAAAAATTTATAGGCTAGAATCCAGTAAGTTTCCGAATGACAAAACCAAGAAACAATACATTACTTAAAGCACTGCTACGACAGCCTACCAAATACACACCGGTATGGTTAATGCGCCAGGCCGGACGCTATCTTCCAGAATACAATAAGACTCGAGCTCGCGCCGGTGATTTTCTGTCCCTATGTAAGAATCCAGACTTTGCTACTGAAGTTACCATGCAACCTCTGGCACGCTTCCCGTTAGATGCGGCAATTTTGTTTTCTGATATTCTCACGATACCAGACGCAATGGGGCTTGGACTTTATTTTGCCGAAGGCGAAGGACCAAAATTTGAGCGCCCCTTACGTGAAGAATGGGAAATTCGCTCACTTGCGATGCCAGATCCTGCTGTACACTTAAATTATGTGATGGATGCAGTATCGCAAATTCGTAAAACCTTAGATAATCAAGTACCGTTGATTGGTTTTTCTGGAAGCCCATTTACGCTTGCCTGCTATATGATAGAAGGTTGTGGCGGCACTGATTTTCGCCAAATCAAAACAATGCTCTACCAACGGCCTGACCTTTTACATCATATCCTAGACATCAATGCCAAGTCTGTGACTGCTTACCTGAATGCACAAATTGAATCTGGTGCGCAAGCTGTAATGATATTTGATACTTGGGGTGGAGTACTTTCACATACAGCCTACCAAAAATTTTCCTTACACTATATGACTGAAATATTAGCGGGACTAAAACGTGAACACGATGGTGAACGCGTTCCCAGCATTATTTTCACTAAGGGTGGTGGATTATGGCTAGAAGGTATTGCTAACAGCGGATGTGATGCAGTAGGGCTTGATTGGACTATAAACATTTCTGAAGCCCGTAGACGTATAGGCGACAAAGTTGCTTTACAGGGTAACCTTGATCCCGCAATATTATTCTCAACACCAGAAGTAATAACTTCCGAAGCAGGAAAAATCCTAGAGGATTATGGCAATGGCAACGGGCACGTATTTAATCTTGGGCACGGTATTTCTCAATTTACACCACCAGAAGGTGCTCAGTCCTTGGTAGATGCCGTTCATACTCTTAGCAAGAAATATCATTGAAACTAATTATACAAATAATTTCCAATATAATAGTCCAAAGGAGATTTATTGTGTCAAAGAGAATTCTAGTTTATCTATTAATAAGTTTTACTTTATCGCTAACTGCTTGCGCTAATTTTAAACAAACAAAAGATAATACTTCTCATACAACTAAACCAATAAATAAAAAGAATACGCTTTATTTGCAGCCAGATCTAGATCATGGATTAATACAATCTCCAATTAACATTCGTTCTTTCAGAGAGGTTTCTACAAATACACATGAAATAACTTTCCACTATCAGGATAAGATAAAAGCGGTTGAAAACTTAGGCTATACTGTACAACTAGATTTTGCTGAAGGCAGTACAATTTCCTATGAAGGGATAACGTATGATTTTAAGCAAATGCATTTTCATACACCCTCTGAACATCTGATTGACGGGATAACTTACCCGATGGAAATGCATATTGTCACCATGAAACCTCCCGAAGATAAGAATGGTACTCCCCGCTACCTAGTGATTGGTATTCTATTCAAAGAGGGTCAGGCTAATAAATTTATTGACGAATTTTTAAATCTGATACCAAAAAAAGAGCATTCCCTGACTCCTTTAGAAGAAGGAACAGTTAAGTTAGATGACTTGTTTTCCAGTGATGAATTACATGATGTTGGAAACTTCTATCATTACCAGGGGTCATTAACAACACCACCGTACACTGAAACGGTACAGTGGTTTGTTTTTAAACCTATTGTAGAAGCATCTCCGGAGCAGATTATAACAATCAGCACTATTGAGGGTAATAATGCCCGACATATTCAGGGTGTATTTTCTCGCGGCATTGATTAGTATCAAAACATCACAAAAAAAACTTACACTACATTTAAACGTGAATTAATTAGGTTGCGATAGAAACCGAGGCGACGTATATCAATTTTTCTATCTTGAACCGCTTGTACTAATGCGCAACCTGGTTCGCTAATGTGAAGACAATCACCAAATTTACATTGCCCTATATAAGGATGAAATTCGACGAATCCCCATGCCAAGTTTGTATTGTTAATATGATGTATACCAAATTCCTGCATTCCAGGGGAATCAATAACATGACTATTATTATTAAGATGGTAAAGTCGTGCGTGAGTGGTAGTGTGGCGCCCGGCATTTAGTGCAGTAGAAATTTCAGCTGTAACGCGATCAGCAGCGGGAATTAGAGCATTGATGATGGTAGATTTCCCCATCCCGGACTGACCAACCAGAACACTTAGATGACCTTGTAGATACGGCAAAAGTAACGCGATATCCTTTTTAGCGCTAAGTTGTAATAGTGTATAACCCAGTTTTTGGTAGAGTGATAGGGAAGCTATTGCAGTACGCGTAGGCACAATTAGATCAGTCTTGTTAAGTACTATTAAAGCTTTAATGCTCTGATTCTCAGCAGCAGCGAGACAACGGTTTACTAATTCTTCATTGAAGCTAGGAACCGCTGCTAACACTATAATGATTTGAGTAATATTAGCAGCGATAAGTTTTTCACGAAAAGCATTGCTGCGATACAACAGAGTACTTCGAGGCAAGATGTTCTCAATGACACCCTGCCCTATCGTGGTGTACTGAACCTCAACTTGATCACCACAAACTGCTCCACCTTTCTTACCACGCATCACACAGGAAAGAATTTCTCCATTCTCAAATTCAACTAAATACTGCCTGCCAAATGCAGCAACTATTTGTCCCGATATTGATGGAGATAAGTCAGATGTAAAACTGGGTGCTAAACTCAAATCTTAAATTGGGCATCAACCTTTGCCGCACAAATAAAATCATTCTCGGATAAACCGCCTACGGAATGAGTCGTGTATTCTACCCGACATTTATTGTAACTAACAATCATGTCAGGATGATGATCTTCCCGGTGAGAGACCCATGCTACTGCGTTAACAAATGCCATTGTCTGATAGTAATTTGTAAAAGTATAAACTTTCCCTATCAATCTATCGAAAAGATCCCATCCTTCAAGCTGCTGAATCATTTTTGTAATTTCTTCGGCTGAAAGAGGTGACACACCTCCTTCACAAGGTTTACAGTGTTTTGTAACGAGGCTATTAGAAGAGTTATTCATTTTTATTCCTGAAAATTGTAGCTGTAGAGAAAAAAAGTATTATCATCTATCCTTTAATTGTTAATTATGCGCCAAGTTTTGTAATCGCGCTATTCTTAACATGGCAGGTGGATGAGAATCGTAAAATGCTGAATGTAGCGGATCAGGGGTAAGTGTAGCGGCATTATCCTTATAAAGCTTTACGAGTGCCTGAGTAAGGTCACTGGCAGATGACTTCTCAGCAGCATATTCGTCAGCTTCGAATTCATGCTTACGAGAATATAAACTCGATAGTGGCTGGAACATGAAAGTAAATGTGGGCATTACTAAGAAAAATAGTAATAGTGCCACGGCAGTAGGAGGTGAAGACGCTGTAGCCCAAGTCTCATTCAATACAGATATTCCCAATCCTTGATAAAACCAATCCTGCTGCATTAGGTGGCCCAGTACAAACAAAAGTACCAGACTCATAGCAAAAGTCCAGGCAATACGTTTGATTACATGACGACGTTTAAAATGGCCTAACTCATGTGCCAACACCGCTTCAATTTCAGACCCACTAAGATGAGAAAGTAAAGTATCAAAAAAGACAATGCGCTTCGTTTTACCAAAACCAGTAAAATAGGCATTTCCATGGCTACTTCGACGAGAACCATCCATCACAAATAAACCACTAGATTTAAACCCACATTTTTGCATCAACTGTTCGATACGAGTCTTAAGTGACGTATCTTCTAGGGGGGTAAATTTGTTGAATAATGGCGCAATCCAGGTTGGGTATATAGACAAAATGATTAAATTAAAGAACATCCACATAACCCATACATAAAGCCACCAATTTTCCCCCATTTTCTCCATTAACCATAGAACACAGAACAAGAGCGGTATACCAAACAACATACCCAAAGAGGCTTGCTTAACAAGATCAGAAAAAAACATAGTACGTGTCATTTTATTGAAGCCAAATTCTTTCTCAATTACAAAAGTCCGGTAATAGTTAATAGGTAACTCTATTACTCCCATTAATACTATTGTGCTTAGAATAAGTGCTATGCCGTGAGCTATTGAATTATTTACTAAATTGGCCCAGAAAATTATTAACACATTCAACCCACCCCCAAGAGTAAGTATCAATAATATAACTGCCTCAAGTAATATGTTGGCATAATTCAAACGAGTCTTGGCACAAGTGTAGTCTGCTGCTTTCTGATGTGCCTCAAGATTAATTTGTGAGGAAAAATTTTCAGGCACACTGTTACGATGTGCATGTACATAATGAATATGCCTTGAGGCTAACCAGGTCTTGATAAATATTGTTAATACTAGAATGACAAGAAAAACTATAGTAAAAGTATGCATAATTAAAGAAATAACACAAAAAAAAGTATAAAGTCAAAAAGTGACGTACTGCTTTTGATATGACACAATTACATATTAAATTTTAAGTTATATATTTTCATTATGGCACAAGTTAACAATAACCTCATCTGGATAGACATGGAGATGAGTGGACTCAATTCCGATAGCGATCATATTCTAGAAGTCGCCATGGTAATAACCGACTCTCAATTGAACGTAGTGGCAGAAGCGCCTGTTCTGGTAGTATCTCAGTTAGATTCTGTGCTTGAAAACATGGATAAATGGAATAAATCTACCCACACAAAATCTGGCCTGATAGATAAAGTAAAAGCTTCAAAGCAAGCGGAAAGCGAAGTGGAATCTAATATGCTCACATTTCTACAAAAATATGTTCCACCGAAGATTTCACCTATGTGTGGTAATTCTATTTGTCAGGATCGACGATTTTTGGCGCGCTCGATGCCACAATTAGAATCATACTTTCATTACCGCAATCTAGATGTAAGCACCCTCAAAGAATTAGTCAAACGTTGGAAACCAGATATTATTCCAGGATTAACTAAACAAGGTAAACATGAGGCTTTAGCAGATATTTATGATTCAATTGCAGAAATGAAATATTATCGTGAGCATTTTATTAAGACGTAGGGCCCCAATAAGAC
>JAHELA010000059.1 GCA_024644425.1 Nitrosomonadaceae bacterium | reverse complement strand
GATGGTAGATGGCGCCCAGGTATGTTTATAAATGCAGAATTGGTAACAGAAGAAATTCAGGTACCAGTTGCCATATCAATGGATGCTATTCAGACGATACGTAACAGCTCAGTTGTGTTTGGCCGCTATGGAGAGTACTTCGAAGTACGTCCGCTAGAACTGGGACGTAACGATGGAAAAATGGTGGAAGTGTTAAAGGGGTTCTCAGCCGGCGAGCAATATGCAGCAGGTAACAGTTTTGCTATCAAGGCTGAATTAGGTAAGACCAATACCTCTTATGACCATTAGGTAGATTAGCTGTCCATATGCTTACTGGATAACTCCAAGAAACTAGCTAAAGAAAATTATGCTTGAACATATTTTACGCGTATCCATACACAAAAGCTGGCTTGTCCTGATAGGGGTGATCATCATGGCCGCGCTTGGAGTCTATAGCTACCAGCGACTACCTATTGATGCCGTGCCAGATATTACCAACATACAGGTGCAGATCAATACTCAGGCAGTCGGCTATTCACCGATGGAAGCTGAGCAACGCGTAACCTTCCCTATCGAGCGGTCCATGGCAGGACTTCCCAATCTCGAATATACACGCTCCATTTCTCGCTATGGACTATCACAGGTCACAGTGATCTTCAAGGATGGTACTGACATATACTTTGCCCGACAATTGGTAAATCAACGGATTCAGGAGGCTAAAGGTATGCTACCTGTCGGGATCGTGCCCACGATGGGGCCAATCTCCACGGGTCTTGGTGAAATCTTTATGTACGTTGTCAATGCTGAAGAAGGTGCTAAAAAACCAGATGGAACATCGTATACCCCAATTGACTTGCGAGAAATTCAAGACTGGATCATCAAACCACAGCTACGTACAGTCAAAGGCGTAACAGAGGTCAACTCGGTTGGTGGTTTCGTTAAGCAATTTCATGTCACTCCCTATCCAGAGAAACTTATTTCTTTCGGATTAACGCTAAAAGATATCGTTATTGCACTACAGCGCAACAATCTTAACGTGGGTGCTGGTTATTTCGAAAAAAGCGGCGAACAATTTTTAGTCCGAATACCTGGACAAGTATCGAATCTAGATGAAATAGGTGAAATTATTCTGGGTAGCCACAAAGGTGTACCGATACGTATCAAGAATGTTGCCGACATTCTAATAGGCAAGGAATTACGAAATGGTGCTGCTACCCAGAATGGCGAAGAAGTGGTACTGGGCACTGCTCATATGTTAATAGGAGAAAATAGCCGTACCGTCTCCATAGCAACTGCTAAGAAATTAATGGAGATAAACCGTAGCTTACCTACAAATGTAGTTGCAACTCCTGTCTATAATCGCACTACCTTAGTGGATAAAACTATTCAAACCGTCGCAAATAACTTGTTTGAAGGTGCTGCGTTGGTAATTGTTGTGTTATTCATATCTCTCGGTAACTTACGTGCTGCATTGATTACCGCACTCGTTATTCCACTCTCGATGTTATTTACGTTTAGTGGAATGGTCACTAATCATGTTAGTGCCAACTTACTTAGCCTGGGTGCACTTGATTTTGGCATCATCGTCGACGGTGCTGTCATTATTGTAGAAAACTGTATTCGGCGTCTAGCCCTTGAGCAAAAAAGGCTGAATCGAGAATTAACCTCCACTGAGCGCTTTGGAATTGTCTTTGATGCATCCAAGGAAGTGCGACGGGCTTTGCTTTATGGACAAGTCATTATTATGGTGGTTTATTTGCCTGTATTTGCTTTATCTGGTGTAGAAGGAAAAATGTTCCACCCTATGGCTTTCACTGTCATTATGGCATTACTGGGAGCAATGATACTTTCTATTACATTTGTTCCAGCAGCAGTTGCTCTATTTCTCTCTGGAAAAATGGTAGAAAAAGAAAGTGCCTTAGTAGCATGGACTAAGAAAATCTATAAGCCTGCATTGACCTATGCTATGAGAAATAGGGAGCTAGCTCTCACCATAGCTATAGTTATTGTAGTGCTGTCTGGTTTACTTACAACCCGTATAGGCTTGGAGTTTATGCCTAACCTCGACGAGGGGGATATTGCTCTCCATGCAATTCGCATCCCAGGAACGAGCCTTACCACAGCTATTGAAATGCAAACTGAGCTGGAGAAAACAATTAAGACATTCCCCGAAGTAGACAAAGTCTTCACCAAGATCGGAACCGCCGAAATTGCGACTGACCCGATGCCACCGAACGTTGCTGATGTTTTTATCATTCTCAAACCGAAATCAGAATGGTTAGGGCCACGCCATAATAAGTTGGATCTGATTTCTGAAATGGAACAGATGGTACAGAAAGTTCCGGGCAATAAGTACGAATTTACTCAGCCGATACAAATGCGATTTAATGAACTACTGTCAGGTGTGCGAGCAGATGTTGCAGTAAAAGTATTTGGCGATAACCTGAACACCCTCCTCGCTGTAGGAAAAGAAATTGAAGAGCTACTTGTAACCATCCCGGGTGCTGCAGATGTAAGAACCGAACAAATCGCTGGATTGACGGTATTCTCCGTCCACATGGATCGTGCAAAAATGTCGCGCTATGGTTTAAACGTAGCTGATGTACAGGATACTATCAGTATTGCTATTGGTGGAAAAACCGCTGGTATTGTCTATGAGGGAGACCGTCGCTTCAATCTGCAAGTACGTTTGCCTGAATCATTACGTGGCAATATTGAAGCGCTTAGGCGTTTGCCGATCAGACTCCCAACTTTTAGTACGGATAGTATTACAAGTATTCCCTTAGCTGGCTCACCAGCCTATGTTGCTTTAGGGGAGGTGGCCAACCTTGATCTAGTCCAAGGACCTAATCAAGTAAGCCGGGAAAATGGCAAACGTAGAGTAGTCGTCACCACAAATATTCGTGGACGTGACCTTGGTTCTTTCGTCAACGAGGCTGAAGAACTCATCAGCGAGAAATTACAACTTCCTTCAGGATACTGGGTAACATGGGGAGGACAATTTGAACAACTATTGTCTGCAGCCCAGCGGCTTCAAATAGTGATCCCACTTGCTCTTGGACTAGTGTTACTTTTACTTTACACTATGCTCGGAAATGGCCGTGATGTTTTATTGGTATTTGTTTCAGTTCCATTAGCTATCATTGGTGGGATTCTAGCTCTGTGGTTACGAGATATTCCTTTATCTGTTTCTGCAGGTGTTGGCTTCATAGCTATGTCTGGAGTAGCAGTACTAGATGGACTAGTATTGATATCGTTTATACGTAACCTGCGGATAGAGGGTGCTACTTTGGACAACGCCATTTTAAATGGATCTCTACTCAGGTTGCGCCCAGTTCTAATGACAACATGTGTAGAAGGTCTTGGCTTTCTGCCAATGGCAATCAGTACTAGCACTGGCGCAGAAGTACAACGAACACTAGCAACAGTAATGATTGGTGGCACTCTTTCACAATCGCTACTATCGCTGTTGGTGTTACCAGCACTCTATCGAATACTACATGGACGAGATACAATACAAAAAAATATTTAAATTAATATTTTACTATTTAAAATTGGATAGAAATATTGATAGACGTTAGTTATATTATATCTAAGTTTAGCTCTTTCCTCATGGAGTATAATTTATGAAATCT
Source organism: Nitrosomonadaceae bacterium (assembly GCA_024644425.1). Lineage (GTDB taxonomy): Bacteria > Pseudomonadota > Gammaproteobacteria > Burkholderiales > Nitrosomonadaceae > BJGV01. The sequence continues at coordinate 5,459 of JAHELA010000059.1, read as the reverse complement.
ATAACCCTTGCCTTAATAACTTCATTGTTACTAACCTCATGTGCCACGGTTGGAAAGATGAACAACCTCCGTGAAGGAATGACAAAATCAGAAGTTGTAAGTACGGTTGGCAGCCCTAACGGCTTCCATCGAAATGGCGAGTATGAAGCCCTGCTTTACACTAACCTCCTAATCAGCGGCTGGTCTGTGTTCAGTGGTGTGTCCTGGAATCGAACAGATTATTCTGTAATACTAAAGAATGATAGCGTAATTGAATACGGTCCCGGAAAAATTCTACAACGTGACCAGAAAAATTCCCCATACACTCTTATTCAAAAACAGTATTAAGCTTAAGTGTTAACTTTAATGATTTTTTTATAAAATATTATTATTGCTAACGAATAAATTTATTTTATTCAAGCAGTATTTCTTATTTAGTAAGACTTACCGCTTCTGTATAGAAATATATTTAGGCATTTTGTTTCTATAATCATTTCTTAATTCTAATATCTGCAACACCTGCATTGTCAGATTTATGTATTCTGGGGATACTTTCTGAGGAATGATTCCATGTATCTTTATTATGCAACGCTTCGGATCGAACACTATGTGCTATAAAGAGTGCAGCTACAATACTAATAATAGTAATAATCAATACTAATAATACTTCTTGAATTATATGCTTCATTATTTTATTTTCCCATAAAAGCGATTACCTTTTTCAATTCTAAATTTATAGAACACTAAATAACCATTAAATAACAATAGTATTTATGTGTAATTATCAATCTAAGGTAATTGCTTCAAATTTATTTTAAATTTCATGGAAGAACCTATTTACAAAAGCAGCGTAATAGATATTCAAGTAATACTCTGTGAATAATGTCACATAATTAAAATTAGAAGATTATTTAATTACTGATATTTAGTTACATTAGTAGATGCATTTCATGCCGGTTATAGCATCAATCTTTTCATTTATAATTCTGGTCAAATTTATAGTGATATTGACTCATCATTCCCCTAAGCGTAAGTTCATGTTTAGTGATAAATAAAAATTATTTAATTCCTTTAAGGAGCAAAACGTGGATAAATTGCATTCTCCGACTACATCAAACCCAAATATTTTAATTCCTGTTCATCCTGCTATTGAAAATTACATGCGTGTATTAGTTAGTCAGACAGATCATCCTATTCTTACCGAGATGGAAACTGTGGCTAAGAAAAATAATTTTCCAATTGTTGGCCGTCTAGTGGGAACTTTTCTTGAGACACTTGCAAAAACTACTAATGCTAGAAGAGTATTTGAGTTTGGAAGTGGATATGGATATTCGGCTTACTGGTTTGCAAAAGCAGTAGGCCAAGAAGGAAATGTTATATGTAGCGACGGCAATCCTCTCAACAAAGAAAACGCAGAGAAATATCTTAATTCGGCAAACTTAGGAAGTAGAATAAGTTTTCATGTTGGACTTTCACAAGAAATTTTTTCTAAAACAGAAGGGCTATTTGATATTTGCTACAATGATGTCGATAAGGGTCAATATCCTGAGGTATGGAAGCTTGCAAGAAATAGAATTAGCCCAGGTGGTCTATACATTGCAGATAATGTGCTTTGGCATGGGCGAGTAGTAATGGAAAATTTTGTTGATATTGCCAACGGATGGACAGAAGCAATTATGGAGCATAACAAGTTAATTTTTAATGATCCTGAGTTCGACGCTTTTATTAACCCGACAAGGGATGGTGTTATAGTAGCGCGCAGAAAAACAGAATAGAACTACAAATAAAATTACATAAATATAACTAAAAGATAACCATGCTACACAATAACTGATGTTTATTAAGAATAATACCATGAGCAGATTCCACATAGTGGAACCACTCCAGACGATACAAACTATAATTAAATGGGCTTGGCTAGTATTATATTATTTGCGACACCCCAAGGCGGATCTCCATAGGCTTTTAATGTTGAATTTCGCTCGTTCTCAGTCAACTTGCTTATTTCCTTAACAACATCAAAGAAACTTTGCAAATCTCCACCTTGTTGCATAAGTAATGCGTGAAATGCCGGAACATGTTGAGTATAGGTTGAAATTGTAGCTAGCAGCGCATTGTTTAACTCTAGTGAGAACCATTTATTATAGTTGCTAAAACCAATATCAGCTGCTTTTAGCCGAGCAAAGTCTTTACGCATCTCAGAAAATATATGTAATTTTGACATGCGTTTCTTAGAATCACTTGCGTTAGAAGAAAATAATTCCTTTAAACGTTTACGATAATTTAATACGAGCTTGATAAAAACATCTTCTCTATTCTGTTTTGCAAAGAAATCATACTGTTGTTCGCTTGTACCATTATTTTCTAACCAACGGTTTATCCCCTCCTGTTCAACCATAGTAGCAAATGATTCATTAAAAACACTGTCATCTTTCACATAAACTACCTGATGTGCAAGCTCATGAAATATTAAACCAGCAAGCTCTATTTCTGAATAGCCAAGAAATGTATTTAGCACAGGATCATCAAACCAGCCTAGAGTAGAATAGGCACGAATACCACTTACATGAACATCATAACCTTTACTTTTTAACTCTTGCGCAAAATTTTGTGCGTCCTCTTTAGAAAAGAAACCACGATAATCTACACATCCTGCTCCAACAAAGCACCACTTTTTTAGTTTGGTAGAAAATTCAGGTGTAGCGTACACGTTCCAAACAACATAGGGACGCTTTAAATCAGCATAACTTGTATAACTATCGTTATCAGGAAGTTTCAGATTATGACTAGCAAACTTACGCAATAAAACCACTTTGGACAGAACACGCTTTAATTTCTCATCTGCATTTGGGTCTGCAACAATAGTACTAATCGGCTGTGCTCGGCGCAAGATATCAAGCTGACCATCTACAGCCTGTGCGTAATAAGGAAGATTAGCGCAGCCATCAAGCCAAAAAACAAGACTTATAACAATGAAAAATGAAAGTGTGCGTAAGATCTTCATAATTGTGCCATTATGAGTTATAAGAAAATTTCCCATGTTTTAAAAACATACATACTTGATATGCAACTCTAGCGGAAACAAGCATTCCAGTATGGCTCACATTGAGAACAATCTGGTCACATGTCCCTAACATCTTTGTTTCCTCGACTGCAATTACGCCATCATTTGGATTTGGTAGGCCACTTAATAGTCTACCAACACCGAAACTTTTGCAACCAGCAATTGTTCCTACCTCGCACCAACCAGGACATTCTGGTGTTTTCTGCTCTAATAATTGTAGAATGCTGCGACCTAATATATGTCGTGTTAATTTTGATCTAGCTAACTTGTCCGCCGCATAACACATATTACAAGGACTTCCTGCCAATATAACGCGTCCAGTCCGTTTAACAGGAAATTCTGACAGCATCTGCATTACTAATACTCCACCTAGACTATGGCCGATAAAGTGTAATTGTGATGCGGTTATATCTGCCACAAAATTAGAAAGAAGGCGTGCGTTCTGTGATAAAGAATTCTTCATAGAAGGATAAGAAAAAGTAACAGTATGAAAACCACAACGTTTTAGTCGCAATGCTAACAATGTCATGACCCAACCATGCATCCATAATCCATGCACGAGTACAACTGTTTCTTTTGTTATTTTTTCTACAGACAATTCTAACCCTTAGACTTGTACTAAGCATTGACTAGAGGAGTTAACTTTGGAGAATAATACAACGTTTGTTCAAGGTAAGTTTAAGTGTAAGTAAAACTTATACGTATCTTACAATAAAAATTGTATCAAATACTATTCGGAGATACAGTTACGACCTTGTGCCTTTGCACGATAAAGTGCGTTATCAGCAGCTGAAATGAGTGAATCCAATGTCTGTCCAGGCTGCATCTGTGCAATACCTATAGAAACAGTAACTGGTGGTAATTGTTTTCCTTCCTCAAAAGAAGTTGTTGTACTAGCAATCGACGCTCGTAGTCGTTCTGCGATGAGCCTAGTATCTTTTGTTGATGTTTCAGGCAAACACAGTGCAAACTCCTCTCCACCGTATCGAGAAATGAGATCAGCTGGGCGCATCGTGTTAATTAGTACCTTCGCTACAGAACAAAGTATACGATCACCCGCAATGTGACCGTACCGATCGTTTACTTGTTTGAAGTGATCAATATCCAACATGATTACCGTACACGGAAGATTGTCAAGTTCACAGCGATGCATTTGGCGCTTGAATGCGTCTGAAAGCCAATGTCTATTATGCAAACCTGTAAGCCCATCTGTCATAGCTACACGCTCAGTTTCTTGTTGCATTTTAACACTAGTTACTAACGCCTCATTGTTATAACGCATCCGACCAGCAAGGATATAAAGTATATTCCGGGCAACTCCATGTGATACATTGATAAGTGCCCATAGAGCTTCTTGATGAATCATCAGTAACCTAGAATGTTCTTTTGCTATAACATATGCAGATACTGGTTTACCATCTAGAATAGACATTTCACCGACACAATCACCGGCTGAAAAAACAATATGTGGTGAGAAGCCTGGATCACCTAAATGCACACCTAGACGTCCCGTTAATACGACATAAATACAGCTATTAAATTTATTTGGCGCCAGTACTTCCTTACCAGGGGTAAATTCAATCACTTGGCATATATTTAGGAGATACTCAATAGACTCTAAGCTTATGTCGCGAAATAGTCTTGATTTTTCAATAACGACAAAATCATGAGCATTCAAAGCATAGTTTATACCTGAATTTTCGAAATTTATTTTAGTATTCAATATCTTATAATCCATGTAAATACAAGGATTCCAAATACAATTATCGGAATATTCACCTATAACTTTAGAGTAGCTATAATAAACAAGTGTCTTAAATTGAGCCTTCCAGAGAAAATAAATAACTAATACATCTATATAGCATGTAATCACTTATAAATTACTTTTATCTCTTATTCTATATGGGCAAGATAGGATTTAACATTCGACAAATATTTATATAAATTAAGACCACCTTATACACGAAGATAAATTAAAATTCAAAAACTTAACAAGTTAATTAAAAGGTATCATAAGAACACATGACGAAACCAAATAAAGTATATGTAAAGTTAACGACTGCACTTGTAATATCATTATTAATGGGATGTGTGCACGAGATCAATGATAAAGTAACCGATGATAGAGTGACTAATGATAAACCAGGATCTGTGATTGTCGATTCCTCTGACTACAATGAAGAAGAAGCAAAAATTCTGGCTGAAGCACAATGTGCAAAATCAAATCGCCATGCAAAACAAATAATTCATGCAAAACAAATATTCAAGCTTAAAGTAAATACAAGCAAAGATTACCACTTTAGGTGTATCAGAAAATAAAAATCCCCAATTAGGGAAGACGACTCCCAAGGTATTTGTTTCTTGCCCGTGTCTTTGACGACCTGAAACCTGACATTCTTGAATACTTGCTCGATTT
>JAHELA010000182.1 GCA_024644425.1 Nitrosomonadaceae bacterium | reverse complement strand
GGATTCTGCTACTAGCAGCATTGTCACATGGTAATACACATGTGCGTGATTTGCTTATTTCCGATGATACGAAATATATGCTTGATGCGCTTAGGTCCCTAGGAGTGCCTATAACTCATACCAGAGATAATGACTATTGTGTGCAGGGAACAGGTACGCAGTTTCCAATAAAAGAAGTAGATTTATTTTTGGGTAACGCTGGGACCGTTTTCCGGCCTTTAACGGCTGTGTTAGCTTTAATGCAACAGGGGCATTATAAGCTTCTTGGTGTGTCGCGCATGTATCAGCGTCCTATAGGAGATTTGGTAGACGCGCTTAGACAGCTTGGCGCAGATATCAATTATCTAGATAAACAGGGTTTCCCGCCGTTGGAGATAAAAGCAGCAAAAATTCATGCTAAGCAAGTGGTAGTGAAAGGCAATATTTCTAGCCAATATTTAACTAGCTTATTAATCTCCTCACTGTTAATAGGGGAGACATTGACCATTAGAGTGGATGGAGAATTAATTTCGCAACCATATGTCAAGCTGACATTGGCTTTAATGGAGCGTTTCGGAGCATGTGTCGAACAGGATGGGTGGCGACAATTCACAATACATCGTAAGCAGCAGTATCACAGTCCTGGTGAAATATTTGTTGAAGGTGATGCTTCTTCAGCGTCTTACTTTCTTGCTGCTGGGGCAATTGGTGGTGGTCCAGTTCGAGTCGAGGGAGTTGGTCGCGCTAGTTCTCAGGGAGATGTTTATTTTGTTGAGGTGCTTGAGAGAATGGGTGCGCAAATTTCATTAGGAGATAATTGGATTGAAGTGCGTGCACCGAAATCAGAATATCTCAAAGCAATCAAAATTGACTGTAGTAATATTCCTGATGTTGCTATGACACTTGCAATAATTGCTTTGTTTTCTGAAGGTACTACAACGCTTACGAATATCGCGAGTTGGAGAATTAAAGAAACAGATCGCTTGGCGGCGATGGCAAATGAGTTACGCAAATTAGGTGCAGAGGTGGTTGAAGGGCAGAGCTTTCTGCATATTACTCCACCGCCTGGTGGAAAACTTATTCCTGATATAACCATCAATACTTACGATGATCACCGTATTGCGATGTGTTTTTCATTGGTATCATTGGGTGTTTCTATACGTATCAATGATCCGGAATGTGTGGCCAAAACTTTTCCTGATTATTTTAAGAGGTTCGCGGAAATAACTAAGCACTGAACAGGCATACTATTATATAAGTTACTTACTTATAAGGTATTTTAATGGATAAAAACAGTGTTCCGGTGATAGCAATCGATGGCCCATCTGCTTCTGGTAAGGGTACAGTTGCAAAACAAGTTTCAGAAAAACTAGGATTTCATTATCTTGATAGTGGTTCGCTTTATCGCTTGGTAGCATTAGTAGCAACTCATACAGGAGTCCATTTGTCTGATGAAAAAGGGTTGTCGAACATAGCTCAAAACCTTAATGTTACTTTTAAAGGTAAAGAGATATGGCTAGGGGGTGAAGATGTTGCTGATATTATTCGCACTGAGAAATGTGGTAATAGAGCCTCCAAAGTTGCCACTTATTTGCAAGTAAGAAAAGCGCTGCTGGATCGTCAGCGCGCATTTCGCCAGAGTCCTGGGTTAGTGGCTGAGGGTCGTGATATGTGCTCAGTGGTATTTCCTGATGCCGCTCTTAAGATATTTCTTTTTGCTAGTGTTGAAACACGTACGGAACGACGTTATAAACAGTTGATGGAAAAAGGGGTAGATGTTAATATCGAGTCTATTTTACAAGATATTAGGGAGCGTGATGCTCGCGACAGTAGTCGTAGTGTTGCGCCCTTAAAACAAGGCATAGATTCAAGTTTTATAGATACAACCTTGTTGAGTATTTCTGAGTCTGTAAGCGAAATACTAAGGCGGTATACTGAAATCTGTGCTAAAAATATCTGATATAATTGATTGAAATTAATTATTTTCCCTGTTTCCCTTAGATTGAGAAGAGAGAAACTAGGCCTTATATTTGATTAACTTTATTAACTATCACCTCCGTCAGATTTATTCTGTATAGGGTTAAAAACAGGTTTTTACAATGATTGCTGCTGCTCCAGTAACTGATTCATCAGAAGAAAGTTTTGCGACACTATTTGAGGAAAGTCTCTCGCGCCAGGAAATGCGTGTTGGGGAGCTAATAACTGCCGAAGTTATCCGTGTTGACTTTAATATTGTTGTAGTAAATGCAGGGCTCAAATCTGAAAGCTTTATACCAGTTGAAGAATTTAAGAATGACAAGGGCGAAATAGAGGTTAAGCCTGGAGATTTTATCAGTGTCGCGATTGAGGCTCTTGAGGATGG
>JAHELA010000181.1 GCA_024644425.1 Nitrosomonadaceae bacterium | reverse complement strand
TGCACTCCTTGCTTGAAATTACTGCATCACCTTCATCGATTGAAACCAACCATTGCTTGGCATATTCAACTGCTTTTTGATCATCTTTTACCCCTGTAAATACATCAAAGTGCATTGTGTGGCCATCCTTTGATTTTACGTAAGTATCATAGACGTGAATTTGCATAATCTTTCTCCAAGAAATTTATAAAATAAGTATTTTACTTGTTTAAAACACAAAAGGTATCGAAGTTAGTTTCATTGAATCAAATTTTATTATACTGTCATGGAAGGTATCAATAAAAACCATCTTTTTTAGTTAGATAAAAACTTCAGAAATTATGGAAAGACCAATTATAGGGTTTGGACATGACGATATAGGTGATTGGGTTGCGACTCTTAGTTGCGGACATCTACAACATGTTCGACATACTCCCCCGTTTATCAATCGACCTTGGATTACAACTGAAAAGGGCCGTAAAAGCAAAATAGGAAAAAATCTCAATTGTGTTCGATGTGATAGATTTGAAATACCAGATAGATTTGTTGCATATAAAAAAACACCGATTTTTACTGAAGAATCTTTACCTGCTGGCTTAAAAAGTGATCACTCTACCAAAACCGGAGTTTGGGGTAAAATCATAGTTACAGGAGGGAAACTTCGATATTGTGTTGCTGCTTTAGATACAGATGTAGAACTATCTCTCAACAACCCTGGAATCGTTGTACCTGAAGTTTTGCATAGTGTAAAACCTTTAGGTGCAGTTAGTTTTTTTGTTGAATTCTATAAGGATCCGTATCATGCTACCTAATAATTTCTTCAACTAATACAGAGAGAAAATACTAATTCACATTTCAACTTTATAAAAAAAGAAATACTAACGTAGACCAAGCACGTCTTGCATATCAAAAAAGCCACATTTCTTACTTGCTAAAAAACGGGCGGCACGTAGCGCCCCCTCTGCGAAAGTTGAGCGACTACTAGCCTTATGTGAAATTTCAATACGTTCGCCTGTTCCTGCAAACATCACTGTATGATCGCCAACTATATCTCCGCCACGTATAGTTGAAAATCCAATGGTGGAAGATTTACGTTCACCGATGACCCCCACTCGGCCATATTCTGCAACTTCTAAAAGATCTCTTGAATGTGCCTTAGCTACTATCTTGCCCATATGCAGTGCGGTACCCGATGGAGCATCCACTTTATGACGATGATGAGCCTCAATAACCTCAACATCATATCCTTTATTTAGTACTTTGGCAGCCATATCTAAAAGTTTGAAGGTAACGTTTACACCCACGCTCATATTAGGTGCTAACACGATTGCAATATCTTTTGATGCTGCTTTAAGTACCTCTCTTTGCTCCTCTGAAAAACCAGTGGTCCCAATGACCATTTTTACCTTTTCAGTACGACATACTAAGAGATGCTCAAGTGTTCCTGCGGGACGAGTAAAATCAATCAGAAGATCACAGCCAGGAAGAGCAGCAGAATAGTTATCAGTAATAGTAATGCCACAAGGGACGCCAACCAACTCTCCCACATCTTTAGTAAGATAAGGATTGCCCGACTGCTCTAGGGCCGCTGATAAACACAAGTCCGATTCCTGTGTTATGGCATTCAATAGAGCTCTTCCCATTCGGCCAGAGCTTCCAGCAACAGCAAGATTCAATTTCGTCATTTGTATATACCTACATGGTTATTATGTAATCACAAAAAATATTTTTATTTTTATTAATCTGCCTCTATACCATCTGCAATTCCGGGTGGAGGTGGAGGCATAACATCTTCAACAGCACTAGGACTAGTCAGTTCTGACAAAGAATCTACATCATTCTCTTTCTCTACAGCAAGCACCGTGGGCCCATCCTGCTCCGTGCTCGGAATAGCTGGTTCTGATGAAAGCTCTATTTCCTGTTTGTCCTCAGCAGGAAATTTGGCAGGCTCAATTAATTTAGGCGAAACAGAAGCAAATGAGTCCGAGAAATCGCCCTCAGTTCGCGCAAGTTTTTCATCTTCATCAAAAAACACTGTTAGCTTATATTCCTCAACTAGTACGCCTTGCTGTACAAGGCGATAGACATAATCCCAACGATTCTTATGAAAAACATCGTCAATTAGTGCAGAACCAAGTACAAAACGAACTTGTGATTTAGTCATTCCAGGTTTCAGTTTTTCCACCATTTCCTGGGTTATCACATTACCCTGCTGCACATCAATCTTATAGAGCAAAGAAGGCACGGATGAACACCCAGCTATTAGTAATAAAATAAGCAGCTTAAATATTTTTGTGTGCATCGCGTCAACATATGTTTTCAAAGCAGATTTAACATTATATGATACAGTATATAATTTACCGGGCAGATATAACTATGAGCAAATCAAACGA
>JAHELA010000058.1 GCA_024644425.1 Nitrosomonadaceae bacterium | reverse complement strand
CCCAGCGCCATCATCATTTAAAGTCATGACAATTTCATTCCCTTCCTGACGCAAAGCAATTGTAATCTGGCCAATTTCTGGCTTACCCATTTCTAATCGTTTTTTTGGTGCCTCGATACCATGTGCCACAGAATTTCGTAATAAATGCTCTAAAGGTGAATTAATCTTTTCTAGTACACTACGATCCATTTCTATATGACCGCCCTGAATTCTTAGGATAGCTTTCTTGTTCAAGTCCCTAGCTGCCTGCCTTACTACCCGGTAGAAATGCTCAGCAAAATTACTGAAGGGCATAGTACGAATATGAGTCAAAGCTTGTTGCAAATCTCGATTCATACGCGCTTGTTGAGTCAGTGCCTCTTCGGCCGCATTATGAGTAGTCAACATACTCTGCTGCACCGTGAAAACATCATCAACACTTTCAGCCATCAGCCGAGTAAGCTCCTGGAAACGTGTAAATTGGTCAAACTCCAAAGGATCAAAAGACTGTCCATCGTCCTGTGCCTGTGCCAAGTGTGATTGCATTTGTGTTTCTGCCTGAATCTCCACCTCACGTAACTGGTTGCGTAAACGTACCGTACTTTCAGTTAAATCAAGTAATGATTGCTTAAAGTTATGTAGTTCAGTCTCAATTCGAGAACGTGCAATGCTCACTTCACCTGATTCATTTACTAGATGATCAATTAACTCTGCATGGACACGCAGCAAAGTTTTTTGTAGAGGAACACCAATTTCTTCAGATTGAGTGGATGATAGCTCTTCAATTTTGGTTGGCCGTGAAACGGATACTGTCTGTGGGCTTTCTGAAGAAATTGATTCTTCTATCATCTCTACTTTCACAGGAGTTTTTCCATCTTTAGATGAAGTTTGGAGATGCTCAATTTTCTCGCTTATACGATCTGATTCATTCTCTAATGAATCAAAAAATGATGCTGATAATTCACTTTCTTTTGGTGCAGCTTCTACACAACTTTCCATGTTGTGAACCAACTCACCAAGACTCATGACACCAGCTATGCGAGCACTTCCTTTTAGTGTATGCAGGGCTCGAAGAAGTGCTTTGCGAAAATTTTCATCTTTTGTATCAGCTCGCCACGAACGCAATTCTCTGCCGATTACAGGCATTAATTCGCTTGCTTCCTCCATAAAAGTTTCCAATAGCTCTGGATCAATATTATCCCGTATAGAGGGCAACTCATTCTGTGGTGACACAAATGTCTCAGGTTTTCCAGTCTCCTTTAGGTTTACTTTTTCCGTTCTAGCTACCTGTTCCGCACGTTCAGGCATTAACGCCATTTCATGTGACAATGTTACGCCAGCCTGTAAATCTACTTGATCTGGCAAGCGCTGATCACACACAGCACTAAGCATCCTGCCCAATAACTCAATGACATTTCTCATGAGTTGTAAACCAGATTGGTCTGGCTGAGTAGATTTTTTTGACAGAAATGTCAGCCATTGCTCCATGACATGTCCAATATCCGCTATGAACTCAAGCTTCAAGTTACGTGAAATACTTGCAAGGGTATGTGCAGCAAGCATAAATTCATGACTTACTGGTTTGTCTGGTCTTCCTATGAGGCTATCTAGCTCGCTTTCAAGAGTTGCTAAATGCTGTTTGACTTCATTTGTAAATACCTCAAATAACTCAGGAGAAATTACTGCTTCACCAATAACTATATTTGGTTTTGCTTCAGTTACTATTACAGATGCTGCTGTTACAGATTCAGTTTGTGCATCTAGCCTAGCCTTGGCTTCTGCCTCTGCCTTGGCCTTGGCTTCTGCCTCTGCCTTGGCCTTGGCTTCTGCCTCTGCCTTGGCCTTAGCTTCTTCCTCTGCCTTGGCCTCAACACCACTTATTAGTTTTTCTGTTGGGGCCAGTAATTCACTTGTGCTTTGCTGAACCTTACTCTGCTCTTTCAAACTTTCGCACCACCCACAAAACTCATGGTGTACTTTTGAGATCAAATCAAGTAATTCATCTGTTACAGATTTCCCCTCGCTTACCCATCGATCCAGAATCTGCTCCATGTTCCAAGCAACTTCAGCAATCTTTAGCAGTCCAACGATGCGCCCGCTACCCTTTAGAGTATGAAATCCTCGGCGTATATTTTTCAGAGACTCCTGGTCACCAAGATCATTTCGACAAGCTTGTATGTAGGTTGCAATGTCAGCCAGTGCTTCTGTAGACTCTTCTAGGAAGACCGCTAGGAGGGCCTCTTGAGCTCCTTGGTTAGCTTTTCCTGGAACACTAGCTTCTACTATCTGCTCAGTTGGTAAATCAGCTAACTCTTGCGGAGCTGATGCAGCCAATTCATCAACTGTAACCGGAGTAGGCTCACTAATCGTTAACGGTATTGCGGCAGCTGCAACAACATCACTCCCAAACTGGTTTATTGCTGATTCGATTAAACTATTGCGGTCATGCTGCTCATATTTTTGTGCCTCAATGAAAAAACCAATGCTGCTCAGTCCTTCAGCTAATCGTATTTGCTCAGATTGCGTGCTTTTAGATCCCGAACGTGAAAACTCTTCTATCAAGTCACGACAAGCCATCAGTAATGCGTTTGCACGCTCATATTCAAGCATTACAAAAATGCCAGAAATTTGTATAAATAAAGGAAACAACATTGGCAACTCATAACTTTTTGTAGGATCGCGAAAGAAACCATCCAATACATCTTCTATCTGTTTTAGATTTGCACTGCATTCATGCGATAGCTGTTTCATTAATTCACTTTCCTGTGCTTTAGAGCTAATTCCATCCGAGCCTAGATGTGTTGATACCTGACCTTCGTCCCATTTGTCGTGTATCGCAGAACGTAAGCGTATAGAAATAATTTCAGCCTGTTGAATAAACTCTGGTGACAACTTATTAAAGTTGTCTAGCGCACCCTCTACTAACAACAAGGAAATAGCATATTCCTGTGCCAGGATTTCACTCATGGCCTGTGGTTGGATATTTAAATGTGCAGCAGTACCGCCAATTACAGCAATAAGGTTTTCCAAAGGATGATAATTAATTTGAGCCGCCAACTCTTTTAGTCTTTTGATATGAGTAATCAATAACGACAGATTATTCTTCTGTCCATCGTAGTATCTAATCCATGCATCCTTAGCCTCCACTAAGATAGCTTGCATCTCTTTAAGAGTAGGCTCTAATTTTTCTTTTTCGACCGCTTTTTCACGAGTTGGTATTTGCTCATGCCAACCGTAAGCGCTAAAAATCTCACGGATGCGCTCAGTGACCATCTTGCCGCGAGAAACTTGATACAACAACTCCCGCATTAATTGTTCATCAATAGCCTTTTTGTCATTATCTAGCCGACGTATCTCCTGTTCAATCCTGGCACACAATTTTCGCACCGACAAATTAACATTCACTCCTTCGTTCAAAAGAACATCGAAGAATCCATGGGATACCCACCAAAATGTTCTTTGTTCTATTGAAGCAGGAATGTTTTCAAAAGTCTTTACTACATCAAGCATTTGTTGCAAGCTACTCTTGTCGGCTGTATTGCGCAGCCATTTGAGTAAACTTACTTGGAATTTAGTGCTCTCGTTTCTCTTATTAACCTCCTTCGCCACAACGGGCGCATCTAAGGAAAGAGACTGATCCTGTAGAGGAGCGCGCACACTCAAATCAGGAAAAAATAATGCCCCTTCAGATACGCCATGTCCTCCATGCGCCACCAAAAGATCCTGATATGCGGGAAACAGTCGAAATGGATTGTCCTCTTCACCATTGATTAACTCACCTAAATAGTGAGAGAGCGCCAAATTCGCATTACTAAATAATTCCAACTTAAGCTCAGGGTTATTCTCGTTGTCTATAAAAACTTCGATTAGCTTTTCCATCTGCCGACTGATAGTAGCTACACCTTTCAAGCCAAGTATTTCGATCACACCATTTATTTGGTGTAAATGATCGCGACAAGATTTTATCTGGGCTATATCTTCAGGATTACGTGAGTAACTCTCTAATTGCTCTCGTACCAGCTCTAATGTCTGGTCAATCTCATTCTTGACCCAGACGATAGATTCGATATTGAGGGCAGTTGTCGTATTCATTAAGAATGACTTTTAGCAATAAAGAAATTCAAAACTAAATTTTGAAACTTGAAACTGATGCTTTTAATTCGGCCGCAAATCCGGCAATCTGCTTCACAGAAGCAGTCGTCTGAACAGTACCATTTGTAGTCTGTCGGGTAATTTGGAGAATCTCCTCCATATTTTTTACTACTTTGTCAGCAGCCTGAGCCTGAGCCTGAGTAGTATCAGAAATACCAGCAATAAGCTGCTCTAAATTTTTAGACACTTGTTCAATCTCTTCTAGTGCTTGACCTGTTGCATCTGAAAGCTTTCCACCCTCAACTACACCAAAGGTACTTTTCTCCATTGCCGCCACTGCTTCTCGAGTATCATCTTGAGTGGTTTTAACTAACGCACTGATTTGCTTTGTTGCTTCAGCAGAACGCTCCGCCAAACGCTGCACCTCTTGTGCTACCACCGTGAATCCGCGTCCGGCATCGCCAGCAGAAGCTGCTTGAATTGCTGCATTTAGCGCTAAAACATTTGTCATCTCTGTAAGATCAGAGATCAATCCCACAATCTCACCAATCTCTTGTGAGTTCTCACCTAATCTTTTAATCCGTTTTGCTGTTTCCTGGATATGAGTACGAATTTCGTTCATACCCACACTAGAATCTCGTACTGCAGCCGTTCCTTTTTCTGCAGCAGCCAAAGATATTTTTGCTACTTTGGCAGATTCTGCAGCAGACTTGGATACTTCTCCAATAGACTCCGCTATGCCTAGTACTGCAATTGTGGTTTCCTCAATATTTTCTGATTGTTTTTGTGCCGCAACTAATAACTCCGAAGAAACATTCTGTGCTTGGCTAGAGGCCCTAGCTACCTGGCTACTCGCCCTGTTAATTCCTTCCACCAATATGTGTAATTCCTCAATCGTATAATTGATCGAATCAGCTACTGCGCCAGTAATATCTTCGGTTACTACAGCCCGAACTGTCAGATCACCATCAGCAAAGCTACCCATATCATCCAACAAGCGTAATATTGCTTTCTGGTTGCGCCGATTCTCTTTCTCACTTGCCAATATCCTGCTCCTAGTATCTTCTATGTACACTTTGATAAACAAAAATAGGGTAACAATGGCCAATGCTCCCGTTATATAGGCCACGATACTGAGAGGCGAAAACGTGAAATCACCTCGCTCTTGAAGAGCGCTGTCAAGTTTTTCAGCTGAAGTCAATAAGCCTTCGCTATTTTGAAGTATCTCGCGAACTACAATATTTGTAGCGACCATAATAGATGCCTGCTTTTGAATAACGCCTGTATGAGCGTCAATCGTCTTAAACAATGCTTCTATCTGCGCCATTATCTTCTTAAAATCTTCATCTTTAAGAGGTGTTATTTGTAATCCATTATTACCTTGAGCAAAAGCATCAATTATTGTTCCTACCCCTTCCCGATCATTTTCTATCTGAGTAATAAGATCAGGAATCAAGGCTTTATTTATAAGTAGTGCGTTAGCATTTTTTACAAAACTTTGGATAACTATTTTCAACGCTTCAGTGGCAGCAATTTCATTTGACAAACTTTCAAAGTGCCCCATTTCAGCAATTAGTTTCTCGATTAATTCGAGTATTTTCTCATTGGTGACATTAATTACTTTTACTGCATTTCCCAAACCGATTAGAGACGATTTGTTGTCTAAAATAAGACTAATATTCTGTTCTTCTATATGCCATTCCTTAACGTACTTTTTCAAAAATGCCGCAGGCTCATCACTTATAGGCGGAAGATTGCTACCACGATATTTTCCCCCTTGGGTTAGAATTTTTACGAATTTATTAATCCTATCCCGACTATCTTGTAATTGAGCGAATGACTGCAAGTCACCTTGTGCTGCTTGTTGAGATGCCTTTGCCAGACGTTGATCATGCATTTGGATGTGCCCAACAATTTCTATATATGCTGCGACATTTCTTGCTTGCCGCGTACTTGAGGTTGTGGCTATCAATGCAATCAAAAGAAATAATGCGAACAAAATACCTAAAATCCTAAGCCGCTTGCCAACAAGCAAAGAACCTGCCGCTGGAACCTTATGAACTGAACCACCAGCTATATTATCTTTGCTGACCACCCCGACAACCGGTAGCATTTTCAACAATAGGCCTGATATTTTAATCTTTGTCTCCGTTAGCTTTCTAGAAATTTAGATATATGTAATTTTACGATTTATCGCTGATCAAGTTTTTTTCGTAAATTATATAAACTTACAAAGCAATTTTCGTAAGCTCTTAGTCACTTATGCGGCAATTTGTAAAAAATCCTCATCTCGTACCAAGTCTTGTATATTCAGTTCATACCAGTTCTGCCCTTGTCTATCTTTATAGATTCCGGCCATGCCGGAATGGACTCCATCTTTAATACGCTCAAAATCTGTAATGTGTCTTATTCCTAACGTACGTCTAACCAACAAACCGCTATTAACTTCAAATCGTGAGGATGCGAGTAAAATCCTTGTCTTTTGCTCAATTAAAGTATTTATTCCCCCAAAATAAGAAGCCAAATCGGTAATGCCATACAAGTCACCTTGAACGTTTGCTACACCCAAAAACCACGAGTGAGTTAAAGGTACTGGCGTAATCTTTGGCATCTGTAATACTTCACTCACATCATGCATGTGTACCAACCAACGATCCTCTCCAACTAATACTCCCAACACAGTTGCTACGGGATCAGTCATGGCAGCACCTCCCATTTTCTCAGAAAGCGTTGCCTGAAAATCCTTTATGTTGATACGTTTAGCCATCAATTCACCCTAGTTCAGTTATTTTTTGCAATAACTCAGCCGCCTTAATGGGCTTAACTAAATATGCCTTTGCCCCTTGCCGCATACCCCAGATCTTGTCAGTTTCTGCTCCCTTAGTAGTACATATGATAATGGGAATATGTTTTGTAGCTGCGCTCTTGGCGATTGCGCGAGTAGCATTAAAGCCATCCTGCCCCGGCATCACTACATCCATCAGAATTAAATCTGGCATAATCTCTTTACTCATTGCAACCACCTCCTCCCCACTTGCAGCGGTCGCAACTTTATAGCCACTTTTAGTAAGAATTTCTAATAATATATGCCGCTCGGTAGGAGAGTCATCCACTACTAAAATGTTTTCAATTGCCATGGCTTTCTCTGTAATATTCAGAAGTTTTATTCAGCCAATTTTAAAATAATTAGTTAAAAAATGCCCTAAGACACTTTATATAAAACAATCATAAAATTTTTGTAAAGTTGAGACGCCGCTTCCTTTCGCTTAACAAAAACAATAGCCAGTAAATTAAATATAAATTTAAGTCAATTTCCTGATTGAAAAGCGTTACCATCTCTATAGTACAGTTACATTTACATTTTTATAGCTATAGCATAGTACATTTGTTAAACCCAATTAAAACATAGATTGTTGCTTGATAGGTGATTTGGGTGAATCTGAAGCCTCATTTACTATTTTTTAGATATCTCTGAGACTTGTCACGCAAATATATAAAAGTAGATATTTAAACCTAAATCACATGCAAGCCATAAGTTTGGGGATGGTCGATTAACCACTAGTGATACTTAATATCAAGAATTTTTGGAGAATTTGATCTAGGTCAAAATAAGGTGTAGCTATTTACGGCATCATTATCAAATATAAACTGTGTTTTACATATTATATCAGAGACATATGCTAAATAATTCCATCTGTACAGCTTATCTTCTTGATTGGCGATGATGGGTAATCAAGAAAAGTGTGCAAATTCATACTATTTTGTCACTACATTTTTTCTTGGTAAGTATTCTATTTAAAGCTAACGCCCTTTTTATTATCTTTGATAAAAATATGGTAATAAATTGAACTAGTTTAGCAGAAAAAAGAATCCGCTGATTATCGCTAATGTGGATCAGAGCATTATTCTCTTATAGGAGTAAATTACTGTTTATTTAAATAGGGTTATTATAAATTCTTCCTTGTGTGAGTAACTTCGCCATGATAAAATTCGCCCTTTATTTATTCGTGGAAAACTCTTTGAGTGCTCAACCAAATAACTAGAATAATATATACGGAGTCCACCTAAGAAAATTTCAGGAAGTATCGCACACCCGATCCTAACAGCTGACTAAGAACAGACAAAGTGATCTTTCAGTTTTTTTGTATATTTGTAATTCACACTGAAAAATTAGAATTTTAAGTGGGGGAAAATATGGGCAGTAAAGTAGCAGCAATATTGGCGTGGTTCTCTACGCTCATCCTATATCCAGGTATGGCAACTAGCGCTAGTGAATACCCTAGTGACTTAAGTGAGTTAAGCACAATAAATTTGCCGGAGCCAGGAACCGCGATTGCCACAGAAATGTATGACTTACATATTTTTATTATGTGGGTTTGCGTGGTGATTTTTATTGGTGTATTTGGCACCATGTTCTATTCAGTGCTCTACCATAGAAAATCTAAGGGCTATAAGGCTGCAAACTTTCACCATAGCACGACAGTTGAGATCATTTGGACTGTAATTCCATTCTTAATCTTAATTGCAATGGGATATCCCGCTACACAAACCGTCATTGACATGAAGGATACTACCTCCCCTGATGTCACTATCAAAGCTACCGGATACCAATGGATGTGGGGATATGATTACCTTAAAGGAGAAGGCGAAGGAATTAGTTTCCTCAGTAAAATAGCTACGCCAAGGGAACAAATTAGAAATAAGGCGCCTAAAGGCGAAAACTACCTTCTAGAAGTTGACAATAGAGTAGTTGTTCCAGTTGGCAAAAAAATTCGCATCCTTACAACTGCAAATGATGTTATTCATGCTTGGTCAGTACAGGCCCTAGGCGTCAAGCAAGACGCCATTCCAGGTTTTATACGCGACGCATGGTTCAGAGCGGAAAAGACTGGTATTTATCGTGGGGTGTGCTCTGAGCTATGTGGAAAAGAGCATGCCTTTATGCCCATAGTTGTTGAGGCGATGGAACCAGAAAAATATTCCCAATGGGTAGCTGCTCAACAAAAAAAATCTGAAGAAGCGGTTGTTGATGTCAATAAAGAGTTTTCGATGGAAGAACTGAAAACTCAGGGCGAAAAAGTATACGCTGGTGTCTGTGCTGCTTGCCACCAAGCAAATGGCAAAGGTATAACTGGAACCTTCCCTGGTCTGGATGGATCAAAAATTACAACTGGTCCTAAAGAGGA
>JAHELA010000057.1:7356-9314 GCA_024644425.1 Nitrosomonadaceae bacterium | reverse complement strand
CTGTAGCTGCGGTACCAATAGGAGTTGGTGCAGGTATATATCTAGAAGAGTATGCGCCAAAGAATCTTATTACTGAGATATTGGAGATCAATATAACGAATTTAGCTGGAGTACCATCGATTATTTATGGGCTGCTTGCGTTGGGATTGTTTGTGTATCAACTAGGATTTGGTCAGAGCGTTTTATCCGCGGGGCTGGCGTTGGCATTATTGATATTGCCAATCGTGATTGTTGCTACTCGTGAAGCGATACGTGCAATTCCTGTAGCTATTCGTGAGGGTGCTTATGCCCTTGGTGCAAGTAAGTGGCAGACTGTTTCTGATCATCTGCTTCCTTATTCTGCAGCAGGTATTCTTACAGGGGTTATTATTGGCCTGGCTCGTGCTATTGGAGAAACTGCCCCTATTATCACAATAGGAGCGTTAACTTTTATTGCATTTTTGCCTCCATCACCAATAAAGGATGAATTTCCTTTTCTATCATTTGAATGGTTGGAAGCACCATTTACCGTTATGCCAATTCAGATGTTCAACTGGGTTTCAAGACCCCAAGAAGAATTTCAGCTAAATGCAGCTGCAGCAGGATTGGTGTTAGTCGTGATGACACTTGCCATGAATGGATTGGCTATTTATGTACGCTACCATATGCGCAAAAAAATCAAATGGTAGAAAAAAACATTTTTAGAAACATGGCTGAAGATTTTATCCAAGATACAGTTGTTAATGATGCCATTTCAAGCCAATACAAGTCGGAAGTCAGAGATCTAAATTTTTACTATGGCGAATTCCATGCGCTTAAGAATATTAATATGGTGCTGCATGAGAAACAGGTTACTGCATTAATTGGCCCATCTGGTTGTGGTAAATCTACATTATTACGTTGTTTCAATCGAATGCACGATCTTTATCCAGGTAATCGGTATTCTGGAAATATAATTTTGCATCCGGATAACGTTAATATTCTTTCTAGTGATGTGGACCCAATTGAGGTACGCATGCGTATTAGTATGGTGTTCCAGAAACCTAATCCCTTTCCAAAATCAATTTATGAGAATGTTGCTTATGGTTTGCGTGTGCGAGGTGTAAACCAGCGCGCAGTATTAGATGATAAAGTTGAAGAAGCTTTGCGGGGAGCAGCGTTATGGGAAGAAGTAAAAGACCGAATGAATAACCTTGCATTTGAGCTTTCTGGAGGGCAACAGCAACGTTTGTGCATTGCGCGCGCACTTGCTACAGACCCTGAAATTTTATTGTTTGATGAGCCCACTTCTGCGCTTGATCCAATTGCCACAGCTAGCATTGAAGAGCTTATTGCTGATTTAAAAAAGAAAATTACCATACTCATTGTTACACACAGTATGCAGCAGGCAGCCCGGGTATCTGATTACACTGCTTATATGTATATGGGAGATTTAATTGAATTCGATGTTACAGATACAATTTTTATTAAACCTAAGCATAAACGGACGGAGGATTACATAACCGGACGTTTTGGATAACATTGTAGACTATTAAATCCAAAAAATGAGGCTTTCAGCAAATTATAAATTCTATATAAATTTGTTTTTATTATTGCCCTATTTAGATGCAAGCTAGTATTTTATACAGTAGAAATTTGGGCTAAAGCCTTTTAGGGCATAAGAACCAATGAACCAATAGTTTTCTTACTTCTGTTGCTTCTATGCTTTTATTCTGGCCATATTTATTCGTTTTCCTATGATTGACCCCATATCTATTCACAGGTAACATTCTAGGCTTTTGAGGAAGGATGGCTATGCGATTAAAACTGGTTGCAGGCAACTGGAAAATGCATGGCGGAATTAAGCAGAATCGAGACTTGCTAGATAGGATTGTTACTGGGACAGCCGGGATACAGAATGCGTCTTGTACAGTTTGTGTCCCTTATCCTTATTTGTCACAAGTTCAGACAGTTTTAAGAAATACCCATGTTTCTTGGGG
>JAHELA010000057.1:0-7256 GCA_024644425.1 Nitrosomonadaceae bacterium | reverse complement strand
TACAACACGGTAAAGGAGCTGACATGGGTGCGGCCTTTGGTAGCGGTTCGTCTGGAAGTTTATTCGGAGCTAGTGGCTCTTCAAATTTTCTGAGCAGAACAACTGGTGTTCTCGCTGCAATATTTTTTGTCTCTACACTAGGTCTTACGTATTTTTCGGGCCATAAACTGGAAGATAAAGGCGTTATGGATAGTGTAGCGCCAACCCAATCGTCAGTTCCAGTAGAGCCTCCTTCTGTTCCTTTGCCCCAGACCCCTTTAGACAATGAGGCCTCTAAAGCAGGGGAGATACCACAATAATTTAATTATGTGTATCTCAACTATATGATAAATAACATTTTATAATAATATTGGTTTTATACTCGGATCTCAAGTTAAGCTGCCGACGTGGTGAAATTGGTATACACGCCGTCTTGAGGGGGCGGTAGCGAAAGCTGTGCGAGTTCGAGTCTCGCCGTCGGCACCAATAATAAGGATGGCATTCCATATAAAACAGATGTAAATTTAACGGGTATAATTTTCTTATCTTAAATTTAGGTTACAGGAATGTTAGAAAATTACTTTTCAATTATATTATTTATTTTTGTTGGGCTTGCAGTAGGTGCGCTGGCAATGGGATTCGGTTGGCTACTTAGTCCTAGTCGTCCTGACAGTGAAAAACTTTCACCCTATGAGTGCGGTTTTGAAGCTTTCGAGGACGCACGTATGAAATTTGATGTTCGTTATTATTTAGTGGCTATTTTATTCATTCTTTTTGATTTAGAAATTGCCTTTTTATTTCCATGGGCAGTGGTACTAAATGAGATAGGCTTATTTGGTTTTGTTTCAATGATGATATTTCTTAGTATTCTCACTATAGGTTTTATATATGAATGGATGAAGGGGGCATTGGAGTGGGACTAATATTATGAGTATTGAAGGCGTATTAGACAAAGGTTTTGTTACCACTAGTTTGGATAATGTTATTAATTGGGGGCGGACTGGCTCTATGTGGCCGATGACTTTTGGACTTGCATGCTGTGCAGTAGAAATGATGCAAGCTGGTGCGTCGCGCTATGATCTAGACCGTTTTGGAGTTGTATTTCGTCCCAGCCCTCGTCAATCAGATGTAATGATTGTAGCTGGTACTTTGTGTAATAAAATGGCACCCGCATTACGTAAGGTGTATGATCAGATGGCTGAACCTCGATGGGTAATTTCTATGGGATCTTGTGCTAATGGCGGTGGTTATTATCACTATTCCTATTCAGTGGTACGTGGGTGCGATCGTATAGTGCCTGTGGACATCTATGTGCCAGGTTGTCCACCAACAGCAGAAGCTCTGCTTTATGGAATTATACAACTGCAAAATAAGATTAAGCGCACTAACACCATCGCCCGCTAAGGCAATATTATGTCCTCCTCTCGCTTGGAAACGCTCTCCCTTTGCTTGAAAAATGTGCTTACTAATAAGATTGTAAGCATAAATGAGCAATTTGGTGAATTGACTATTGAGGTGGCTCCAACTGAATTATTATGGGTAATGGAAACCTTGCGAGATAGTTCAGAGTTAAGTTTTGAGCTTCTTGTTGACTTGTGTGGGATCGACTATTTGTCCTACGGCATGGAATCTGTTACAGAAGGCAGCGTTGAGTCTAGACGCTTTGCTGTAGCATATCATTTACTTTCTATTAGTCATAATTACAGAATACGAATTAAAACATTTGCTACGAGCAATGAATTTCCTGTGCTAGATTCAGTTATTGGAATATGGCCGGTAGCAAATTGGTACGAACGAGAGGCATTTGATCTTTTTGGTATTGTTTTTACTGGACATCCAGACTTACGACGTATTCTTACAGACTATGGTTTTATCGGAAATCCATTTCGGAAAGATTTTCCTTTAACTGGAAATGTTGAAATGCGCTATGACCCAGACCAACAAAGAGTGATATATCAGCCAGTAAGTATAGAGCCCCGTGAGATTACACCTCGTGTGATCCGTGAAGAGGGTTATGGGGGGAATAAATGAAGTTATTGTGTGGATAATTATAGCTAAACATGGCTGAGATACGTAACTACACCATGAATTTTGGACCACAGCACCCAGCGGCACATGGTGTTTTACGCCTGGTACTGGAGCTGGACGGTGAAGTAGTGCAACGTGCCGATCCCCATATTGGGCTGTTACATCGTGCAACCGAGAAATTGGCTGAAAATAAGCCATATATCCAGTCGGTACCTTACATGGATCGACTAGATTACGTTTCGATGATGGCAAATGAACATGCCTACGTAATGGCCATAGAGAAATTACTTCAGCTTGAGGTACCGGTACGCGCACAATACATTCGTGTAATGTTCGACGAAATTACTCGCATACTCAATCACTTATTATGGTTAGGGGCGCATGCGCTGGATGTGGGTGCAATGACAGTGTTTCTATATGCCTTTCGCGAACGTGAGGATTTAATGGATTGTTATGAGGCGGTGTCTGGTGCAAGGATGCATGCGGCTTATTATCGTCCAGGTGGGGTTTATCGAGACTTGCCGGGTTCAATGCCTCAATATAAACCATCTAAGATTCACAACGAAAAAGAGACCAAATCACGTAACGAGAACCGTCAAGGCTCATTGTTAGATTTTATTGAAGATTTTACTAATCGCTTTCCAACTTATGTGGATGAGTATGAAACCTTGCTAACAGATAATCGTATTTGGAAACAGCGTTTGGTTGGAATCGGGGTAGTTTCACCAGATCGGGCCATGGCTCTAGGATTCACAGGACCGATGCTGCGTGGTTCAGGCGTAGAATGGGATTTACGTAAAAAGCAGCCATACGAAGTTTATGATCAAATTGAATTTGACATTCCAGTAGGAGTCAACGGAGATTGTTATGATCGTTATTTGGTGCGTATGGAAGAGTTTCGTCAGTCAAATCGTATTATTAAACATTGTGTTGAATGGTTACGCAGGAATCCTGGTCCAGTAATAACTGATAACCACAAAATTGCGCCTCCTTCTCGCGTAGAGATGAAGCAGAATATGGAAGAATTAATTCATCATTTCAAACTTTTTACAGAAGGTTTTCATGTGCCTCCAGGTGAAACTTATGCAGCAGTTGAGCACCCCAAGGGTGAGTTTGGTGTTTATATTATTTCGGATGGTGCAAATATGCCTTATCGTTTAAAAATACGAGCTCCTGGATTTTCTCATTTAGCAGCATTAGACGAAATGTCACGTGGCCATATGATTGCTGACGTAGTAGCAATTATTGGTACACAGGACATAGTATTTGGTGAAATTGATAGATAGTATTATGAATATATGTTGCCAATTGACATGTTAAGCGATTCATCACTAAAAAAAATAGATTGCGAAATTGAAAAGTATCCTGTCGACCAAAAACAATCTGCAGTGATGTCAGCGCTTGCTATAGCTCAGGACGAGAAAGGCTGGTTGTCTAATGAGACGATGAATTTTATTGCCCAATATTTGGGGATGCCGCCGATTTCGGTATATGAAGTAGCGACTTTTTACAATATGTATAACTTACAACCATTAGGAAAGTACAAGCTTACTATTTGTACTAATTTGCCTTGTGGATTGTCTGGTGGGACCGATGCTGCTACATATTTAAAACAAAAATTAGGTATTGATTTTAATCAGACTACGACCGATTCAAAATTTACACTTAAAGAAGGAGAGTGTATGGGCGCATGTGGTGATGCGCCAGTGTTGCTAGTCAATAATAAACGTATGTGTAGTTATATGTCTAAAAAGAAGATTGATCAATTGCTGGAGGAGCTGAGTAAATGACGCAGCAAACTCAAATACTGCAACCTGGAACATTACTTTCAGGAGTTAATCCTTCAGATCCCGAAAACTGGCGATTGAGTCATTACGAGAAGCGAGAGGGTTATACTGCGCTAAGGAAGATTTTGGCTGAAAAAATTTCACCAGAAAAGATTATTGATGAGGTAAAAATATCAGCGCTACGTGGACGAGGTGGAGCAGGTTTTCCAACCGGATTGAAGTGGAGCTTTATGCCTAAAGAGTATGAAGGAGACAAATACTTGGTGTGTAATTCAGATGAGGGTGAGCCAGGTACCTTCAAGGACCGCGATATCATGCATCACAACCCACATATTCTAATAGAAGGAATGGCAATTGCAGCGTACGCAATGGGCATTAGGACTGGTTACAATTACGTTCATGGAGAGATTTGGGACACATACGTGCGCATGGAAGAGGCAGTAGAGGAAGCTCGCTCCGCAGGTTTATTGGGTGACAATATATTGAATTCTGATTTCAGTTTTCAGCTGTACAATCATCACGGTTATGGAGCGTATATATGCGGTGAAGAAACTGCACTATTGGAGTCACTCGAAGGAAAGAAAGGGCAGCCACGTTTTAAGCCTCCGTTTCCTGCAAGTTTTGGGCTTTACGGTAAACCAACTACTATTAATAATACTGAGACTTTTGCGGCAGTACCTTGGATTATTCGGAACAGTGGAGAAGAATATTTACAGATTGGTAAGCCCAACAACGGCGGGACTAAGATTTTTTCAGTATCTGGCCATGTCAACAAGCCGGGAAATTACGAAATACCAATGGGTACTCCCTTTGCAAAGCTATTAGAAATGGCTGGTGGTATGCGTGGCGGAAGAAAGCTAAAAGCATGCATTCCCGGCGGATCTTCTATGCCCGTATTACCTGGCGATATCATGATGCAGACTGACATGGATTTTGATTCAATTGCTAAAGCAGGGTCTATGTTGGGTTCGGGAGCAGTTATTATTATGGATGACACCACCTGTATGGTGAGAGCCTTAGAACGGTTAGCATATTTTTATTTCGAAGAATCCTGTGGTCAGTGCACACCATGTCGTGAAGGCACTGGTTGGCTCTATCGTGTGATACACCGTATAGAAACTGGTAAAGGGAAAATAGATGATCTGGATCTTCTCAACAACGTTGCCGACAATATTCAGGGGCGCACAATTTGTGCGCTGGGTGATGCTGCAGCTATGCCGGTGCGCGCCATGATAGAGCATTTTCGTGATGAGTTTGAGCACCATATTGAACACAAAAATTGTATGGTATAGAACTTGTATTTATATACACAAATAAAATGATGAGAGCAAAAAGCACCACATACTTTTGTTTCTAATTATGTATTTAATCTAAAAAGTTTTGTCTAATGATAAATATTGAGATTGATGGTAAACAGGTATCGGTACCAAAGGGTGGGACCGTCATGGATGGCGCCAATCAATTAGGTATATACATTCCTCATTTCTGCTATCACAAGAAATTGTCTATTGCCGCAAACTGTCGCATGTGCCTGGTGCAGGTGGAAAAGGCACCTAAGCCCTTACCTGCCTGCGCTACATTTGCAGTAGAAGGTATGAAGGTGTCATCACACAGTGAACAAGCAATTACCGCGCAGAAAGGAGTGATGGAGTTTCTGCTAATTAATCATCCGCTGGATTGTCCAATTTGTGATCAAGGGGGTGAATGCCAGTTGCAGGATCTAGCGGTCGGTTATGGGGCAAGTGAATCACGGTATACAGAATCGAAGCGGGTAGTAGCGAATAAAAATCTTGGTTCACTTATTTCAACGGATATGACTCGTTGTATCCATTGTACTCGTTGCGTACGTTTCGGTCAGGAAATTGCCGGTATTATGGAACTAGGCTTGGCTGGTCGTGGTGAGCATGCAGAAATCCTGTCGTTTGTAGGTAGTACAGTGGACTCAGAGATCTCTGGAAACATGATTGATCTTTGTCCTGTTGGCGCTCTTGTAAGCAAACCCTTTAGATACTCTGCACGTACTTGGGAGCTGTCTCGTAGAAAATCTATAAGTCCTCATTGTGGTCTCGGTGCTAATCTAGTAGTACAAGTGAAGCAGAATCGTGTAATGCGTGTATTACCTCGTGATAACGAAGAGATCAATGAATGCTGGTTGTCAGACAAAGACCGTTTTTCCTACGAGGGACTTAATTCTGAAGACCGTTTAACTACACCTATGATTAAGCGTGATGGACAGTGGCAGGAGTGTGACTGGAAAACTGCGCTTGAATTTGTTGCTAATGGGTTGAAAATGGCACAAGAAAAATATGGTGCATCGAGTATTGGTGCATTAGCTTCTCCTCATAGTACCCTAGAAGAACTATATTTATTACAAAAACTTATACGAGGCCTAGGCAGCAATAATATAGACCATAGGCTACGTCAATCTAATTTTGATGCTGATAGTCATTTACAAGGCGTGCCTTGGTTAGGAATGTGTATTGCCGACATTTCGGAACTGAAATCAGTCCTAGTTGTAGGAAGTAGCTTGCGTAAGGATCATCCTCTCCTCGCACAGCGTTTACGAAGTGCAGTGAAACAGGGAGCGGAACTAAATCTAATAAACCCTATAGGCGATGATTTACTCACAAAAGTTACTAATGAAGCAATCATTTCTCCATCAGAAATAGTTTCGATGCTTGCTCAGATCTTGAAAGCAATGGTTGAGTTAAAAAATATAGAGCCTCCTGATCCCGTGAAATATGTAGTAGGGGAAGTTGAAAATGTAACCGATACTGCACGTTTGATTGCGGTCAGTCTTATCAAAAATGAACCGGCTTCAGTTTTTCTTGGTAATTTGACTCAGCATCACCCACACTATTCTAATATCCATGTATTGGCACAGTACATAGCACAAATCTCAGATTCAAATTTTGGAGTGTTAGGTGAAGCTGCAAATAGTGTTGGAGCTTACATTGCAAATGCAGTACCTATAAATAATTCTTTGGGGACATCATTAGGAAGTGGATACAATGCGTCGCAAATGTTGGGGATGAATGGAGGAACATCTAATACTGCTCCATGTAAAGTTTACGTATTGCTAAATCTTGAACCAGAACTCGACACCTATAATCCTCAAGATGCAATGAAAGCATTAAATAAAGCGGAATTAGTTGTTGTGATGAGTGCATATAAACTAAATTCATCTACATCGGTAGATTACGCTGACGTGATGCTTCCGATTGCTCCATTTACTGAGACTTCTGGTACTTTTATTAATACTGAAGGTCGTGCCCAAAACTTTAACGGGGTTGTAACTCCGTTAGGCGATACGCGCCCAGCATGGAAAATTTTGAGGGTATTGGGTAACCTGCTACAACTTGAAGGGTTTGATTTTGAAACACCAGAGCATGTTTTTTCGGAAGCTATTCCTTCAGCAAGCGACATTTGTAAACTTCTAAATAATAATTTGGAGAACATCAC
>JAHELA010000056.1:5829-9419 GCA_024644425.1 Nitrosomonadaceae bacterium | reverse complement strand
TACGATTGCAGCGAAACTGGCCTGTATCAAACATAGAATTTTTTGCGCAAATTCTTATTGATGTACTTGCTTTGAGTGCATTATTGTACTTCAGTGGCGGCTCGACAAACCCATTTGTTTCTCTGTACTTGTTGCCTTTGACAATCACAGCTGCAGCTTTACCATGGGCATATACTTGGGTAATGGCAGCAATCACAATAGGTTGTTACTCGTTATTATTGTTCTATTATGTGCCATTGCCACATGACCACAATGAACATATGAGTGAATTTAACCTACATGTGTCTGGAATGTGGCTGGCCTTCGTCTTAAGTACTGTGTTAATTGCTTGGTTTGTTGTCAAGATGGGCATATCAATCCGTGAGCGAGACAAGGACTTATCGCGTGCACGTGAACAAGCTATGCGTGATGAACAACTTATTGCGCTAGGAACCATGGCAGCAGGTGCGGCACATGAACTTGGCACACCTTTGTCGACCATGGCGGTCGTTAGCGGGGAATTACAAAAAGAACATGCTGGAAATCGCGAGCTACAAAACAATATAAATATACTGCGCGATCAAATAACTCAATGTAAACGTACATTAACACAATTACTTGCTGATACTGGACAAACAAGAGCTGAAGACGCTAACGGACAAACCGTTGATCGTTTTCTACGAGAAATACTAGATAAATGGAAATTAATGCGTCCCACGGCTAACTTTACTTATCACTGTAATGGAAAACAACCAGCGCCTCAAATATTAAATACACAACCCATCGGCCAATCAATTTTAAACCTACTGAATAATGCAGCGGATGCGTCAACAAAAAATATCGAAATCAAAAGTGATTGGGACAATAAAGAATTGCGTTTAGAAATCCTCGATTTTGGTAAAGGCCTCAATGAAGAAGCTGCTCAACGAGCAGGACAACCTTTCTTTACTAGTAAGCCTGGACATGGTTTTGGAATCGGCCTGTTTTTGGCAAATGCAAATATTGAACGATTTGGTGGGAGCGTCCGATTAACAAATCGTGAAAAGGGGGGTGCCAGTACCTTGATTAAATTGCCTCTCATAGGAGCTGTAACATGATGACGTCACCAACATTTTCGGCAGATTTACATGATGACCGCCCAAGCTTACTGCTTGTTGATGATGATTTCACTTTTTGTGAGGTGCTTGCAAAAGCAATGACAAAACGTGGTTTTGACGTCAACTGCGCCCACACTGTCGAACACGCATTGGAATATGCAGAGACATGTGCCCCTGAGTTTGCAATTATCGATCTAAGATTGTCTGGCACCACCTCAGGCTTGGTCTTGGTTGAAAAATTAAGGGCGATGGACCCCGGTACCCGCATCATCATGTTAACAGGTTACGCTAGTATTACTACAGCCGTGGAAGCAATTAAACTTGGTGCGATGCAATATCTTGCTAAGCCTGTTGACGCAGATGAAATTATGGCGGCATTTCAGCGAACTGAAGGCGATTCCTCCGCTCAAATTAGCTCGCATGCTTTGTCAGTGGGCCAAGTTGAATGGGAATATATACAACGTATTTTAGTTGAGAATAAGGGCAACATTTCAGCAACCGCAAAAAAACTAAATATGCACCGTCGTACATTACAGCGCAAACTTAATAAAAGCCCACACTAAATTATAAGAATCGTTATCAAAAGTATTTATAAAAATCTAGTAATAATTCGAATATCTTGCCCAATCATTCGTAAATCCATAATTTTAAGTTTATGTTTATCAGATAAACTAGTTAATTCTGGTAAATTCAACATACCCAAAGCATGGTCGCCTATTAAATGTGGCGCAAGATAAATTACTAGCTCATCTACTAGTCTCGCATTAATTAATGAGCTGTTTAGCCTGTTGCCCGCTTCAATCAGCACCTCGTTAATTTCTAGGGTGGCTAACGTCTGCATCATTTTTTCAAGCTCAACATTCTCCTTGTCATCTGATAACACAACTGGGCGAGCACCTGCTTTGCTTAATGCGGCTATTTTTTTTTCATTAGTGCCGGTTGTAAAAATTAATTCGCCATTTCCACGTAATATCTTAGCATTAACAGGGATTTTTAGTTGGCTATCTACGATGACTTTCAATGGCTGCCTAGGAGTCTTAACAAGGCGAACCGTTAGCTGAGGATCGTCCTTAAGCACCGTGCCGATACCAGTAAGAACTGCACAAGAACGCGCACGATACCTATGCCCATCACATCGTGCAGCTTCGCCAGTTATCCACTGACTTTTACCGTTATTAAGCGCGGTTTTGCCGTCAAGACTTGCGGCAATTTTCATTCGCACCCAAGGGCGGTTTTTCTTCATTCGAGTTACAAACCCAATATTAAGCTCCTCGGCGCTCGTTTTCATTAAACCATTTTGTACTTCGATTTTAGATTTCCGGAGCAACGACAATCCGCTTCCTTTGACAAGAGGATTTGGGTCTTGCATTGCTGTTATCACCTTGGCAACTTTGGCTTTGATTAAAGCTTCAGCACAAGGCGGTGTCTGTCCAAAATGACTACAAGGCTCTAGTGTGAGATAAACAGTTGCTCCCTGTGCTGCTGTTCTGGCAATATTGAGCGCGTTGATTTCTGCATGTGGCTCACCTGCCCTAACATGCCAGCCACTTCCAACTACTTGGCCGTCACGCACAATTACACAACCTACACGGGGGTTGGGCGTCGTGCTGTACAGCCCCTTCTCTGCAAGCTGCAACGCCTGGGACATGTAAATATGATCGTCTGAAGAAAACATCTGTACGATTAATGATAGAATGATTGTTTATTTTTCAATTGTCTTTAGTCTTTATTTATTTTTTTCTCCGGGGGCGTTTCACTTCCTTAATTGCATCATGAAAATCATTTACATCCTGAAAACTTCTATACACGGAAGCAAAACGGATATACGCAACCTTATCTAGCTTGTATAGTTCTCGCATTACCATTTCACCAATCTTGCGCGAGTCTATTTCACGCTCTCCTAAGCCTAGAAGCTTTTGCATGATTCTATCTATTGCCGCATCTACCCGCTCGGTAGGAACAGGTCGCTTGTGTAATGCGCGCATGAACCCTGTAAGCAATTTATCACGATTAAACTCCGAGCGATCGCCGCCTTGCTTTATAACTTGGGGCAAACGGAGCCCTACTGTTTCGTATGTGGTAAAGCGCTTATCGCAAGTTAAGCATCTACGGCGGCGGCGTATTCTATTTCCCTCCTCACTAACACGGGAGTCAATTACACTCGTTTCATCAGCATTACAAAAGGGACATTTCATGATTTGAAATTAAGAAAAATCGGGCAGATCATGTCATATACCAAACCCGCCCAAATTAAAAATAAATGTTAGGTGGTCAGCGACCATATACCGGAAATTTAGCACACAAAGATTTTGCATCATTCGCCACACGAAACAAAACAGTTTTGTCCGTAGGTGCATCTAATACATCAGCGATCAGATTTGCAAGTTCTTCTACTTCTATTTCTTTGAATCCTCTCGTGGTCACTGCAGGTGTGCCTATGCGGATACCGCTAGTAACAAATGGTTTTTGTGGATCGTTAGGAATGGCATTTTTATTTACAGTAATATGCGCCAG
>JAHELA010000056.1:3026-5729 GCA_024644425.1 Nitrosomonadaceae bacterium | reverse complement strand
CCAGCAACTATCATTTTCGGCTTATGTTCATGTGCTAACCGCTCGACCTCATTGTAATCAAGTTCCTCAGTTTCAGGATTAAGGCCATAAGCAACAGAGGTAAAAATTTTTCCACTAAGATTGACTGATGCTCCATGGGTCAAATGCCCGCCATGAGCTAACGACATACCAAGAAGAGTGTCTCCAGGTTTAAGCACAGACAAATAAACAGCGGCATTAGCCTGCGAACCAGAGTGTGGTTGAACATTGACATACTCTGCACCAAAAAGTGATTTTGCCCGGTCTATTGCAAATTGTTCAACTAGGTCAACATATTCACAGCCACCATAATAACGTTTACCAGGATACCCCTCAGCGTATTTATTTGTTAACACGGATCCTTGTGCTTGCATAACTGCGGGACTAGCATAATTTTCTGAAGCGATTAGTTCTATATGATCTTCTTGGCGCTGAATTTCACTTTTAATCGCCCGCCATAAATTAGGGTCAATGCTTTCGATAGTTAGCTTTGAAGAGAACATAAGTTGTTACAGATACTACAGCAATGTTAGAAAACAGATTTTACCATCATCGGCCAAGGGCCGTAGGGAGGATATGATCTTTCTTTTAATTTAAATAAACTTCACGTTGCAATTGTTTATCTGACTAGTTAACATCAGTCACTGAATAATAACGAATAATTGTAACCCAAGGATTAGTGGTCTTGATAAGCTATAGAGACCATGCGTCCCAAAGGTTTGATTTATAATTGAGTTTATGAAAAATATCTTTTACTTGTCGATCGGCATTAAGTAAATTAACGGAGTACTCTTAGAATTAAAGGTCTAGCTCATGCCACTTGACATCAATACCATTTTAGCTGAAACCCGCGGCAAGAATTTCGAACTTTTCGAAGAATATGTGAACCCCGTCTTCGTCAAGGTACTGCGCATTATTGGGTTCAACCGATCCTGGATACGTGGTGAAGGTGCTTATCTCTGGGATGAAAACGGTACGCGCTATCTAGACTTTCTTGCAAATTGGGGCGTTTTTACTATTGGTCGCCGTCATCCAGCTATACGTGCTGCATTACAACAAATGCTTGACTCCGATTTTCCTGGGTGGGTCGGTTTCGATGCTCCGCCACTTGCAGCAGTCTTAGCTCGTGAACTTATTAACCGCGTCCCAGGTAACCTAGATACTGTATATTTCTCTAACTCTGGAGCGGAAGCTGTAGAGGCTGCGATAAAATTTGCACGCGCGACAACGGGGCGCCCTCGAACAATACATCTTTCAAAAGCCTTTCATGGTTTAACAATGGGGGCCTTGTCTTTGAATGGTGAAGCAAGTTTTCGCAGGGGATTTGAGCCGCTTCTGCCAGAAAATTCTTTGGTAGTGCCTGGTGATCTTGAGGCTCTTGAAGCACGACTTGCTCTGGGTGATGTTGCCTCTTTCGTCTTTGAGCCAATTCAAGGTAAGGGCGTAAACATTCTTGATGATAAGTATCTGCTTGCAGCGCAAGACCTATGCCGCAAGTACAACACGCTTATGATCTGTGATGAAATCCAATCTGGAATGGGACGCTCTGGTCGCTTCTTAGCTTGTCAATGGATAGAAGGGTTACAGCCTGACATTATCTGTCTAGCTAAAGCGCTTTCTGGTGGGTATGTTCCGCTAGGCGCTACTATAACACGCCGGGAAGTTTATGATCGAGTCTACGATTCGATGGATCGCGCCATCGTTCATGCTTCTACCTACGGCATGGGAAACATGGCTATGGCCGCGGGATTGGCCACACTTAGCGTTCTTGATGATGAAAACCTTATTACTCGCGCAAATGAGCTAGGAGCACGTTTTCGAAAAGGCATTGAAGCAATGGTGCCACGCTTTGAATTCTTAAAAGGCGTTCGTCAACGTGGTTTGATGATTGGAATTGAGTTTGGAAAACCGGATTCAATGTCTCTAAAGGCGGCCTGGGCAATGGTTAATAAAATTGACGAAAATCTCTTTGCCCAAGCAATTGTTATTCCTCTTTTAGATGACCACCATATTCTCACTCAAGTAGCTGGTCATGGTGTGCCAATTGTAAAAATATTACCCCCTCTCAATATAGATGATGCTGATGTTGAATGGTTTCTAAAAGCTCTCGAAGATGTAATGGTAAAGCTCCACAAGTTTCCGGGACCGGCCTGGGAGGTCTTAATGAAAATCGGCAACCATGCTCTTACAGCAAAAAAACGAGAAGGACGAACTGGTTAAGGGTTTTGCGCCATTATTCCGCCAAATTTACACATCTAAGTTTCGAACCCTTAAAGCATTATTTTCTATGAATAAACGACGCGGCTCTACTACATCCCCCATTAGTGTCGTAAAAATTTCTCCCGCTGAAATATCGTCCTCAATTTGGGCTCGCAATAGCCGCCGGTTCTTGGGATCCATGGTAGTTTCCCATAATTGAGTTGGGTTCATTTCACCCAATCCTTTGTATCGCTGGGTACTAAAATCTTTTTCCACTTCCTTCAACAACCAATCAAGCGCTTGCTTGAACTCATTGACGAACTGTTTTTGTTCGCCTCGTTTGACGTATGCTCCAGGGCCTAGCAAACCATCTAGCACCTGAGCAGCCTCCTTTATATGAAGAAAATCTCCACTATGAAGAAAGTCTTGATCGAGGTAACTAATGCGTTTATTGCCATGATGCATACGTGTTATTTTCAAACGATG
>JAHELA010000056.1:0-2926 GCA_024644425.1 Nitrosomonadaceae bacterium | reverse complement strand
TTAGCAGACCCGCCCGCTGAGTCTCCCTCTACAAGATAAAGCTCGCTTAGTGCGGGATCTTTTTCTTGGCAATCAGCAAGCTTACCAGGCAACCCCATTCCATCTAATACTCCTTTTCGCCGAGTCAATTCACGAGCTTTTCTGGCGGCTTCACGAGCCCTTGCTGCATCTATTATTTTGCTACAGATTGTTTTTGCATCAAGTGGCCGCTCTAGTAAAAATTCAGAAAGTTTTTGTGCCACCACCTCCTCTACAGCTGGACGGACTTCAGATGAAACTAATTTTTCCTTAGTCTGAGAAGAAAACTTAGGCTCAAACAATTTTACCGACAAAACACATGATAGTCCTTCTCGCATATCATCGCCTGTTGTCTCAATTTTGGTTTTTTTGGACAACTCGTTCTTGTCAATATAACTATTGAGAGTTCGCGTCATGGCAGCACGCAAGCCTGTTAAATGTGTCCCGCCATCTTTTTGTGGAATGTTATTAGTAAAACACAATACCTGTTCAGCATAACTATCGTTCCACTGCATCGCCACTTCTACTTGAATATCGTCTTTTTTTCCCGCAGCATAAAATACATTGGAATGCAAAACCGACTTAGTTCTATTAATATATTCAACAAAACTTTTAACCCCACCAACAAAAGCAAAACTTTCTTCTTTCGCTATACGCTGGTCATTTAGGTTAATTTTAACTCCATTGTTAAGAAAAGAAAGCTCTCTCAGCCGCTTTGCAAAAATGTCGTAGTGATATTCAATATCTCCAAATATTTCTTTGCTGGCAAGAAAGTGTACTTCCGTGCCGCGCCGTTCGGTTTTGCCAACCTTAGTTAAAGAGGTGGTTGGTGCGCCCATTCGAAACTCCATTTGATACTTCTGTCCATCACGTCTTACAGTAAGACGAAGCCATTCTGATAACGCGTTAACTACAGATACACCAACACCATGTAGCCCGCCTGAGACTTTATAAGAATTGTCATCAAATTTCCCGCCTGCATGAAGCTCTGTCATTACAATTTCTGCAGCTGAACGTTTCAACTCATCGTCTTGTTTAACGTCGACGGGGATTCCCCTTCCATTATCTTGAATGCTAACAGAGTTGTCTGGGTGTATAGTGACTGTAATTTCGTTACATTCTCCTGCTAACGCTTCATCAATAGCATTATCTAATACCTCAAACACCATGTGGTGTAACCCTGTTCCATCACTAGTGTCGCCGATGTACATGCCCGGACGCTTTCGAACCGGATCTAGTCCTTTTAAAATTTTAATATTTTCTGAGCCATATATTTCTCCTTTTTGGCTCTTTTGTTGTTTGATACGGGAAGTTTCACTCATAGAGAGAGTACCTGTTATTTAATATCTTGCTTTGGTTGTTTTTCTTTTATTATTTCTAAGCCAAATATTATATTCGCATTGGCATTACAACATATTTAAAATTATCATTATTTGGGACGGTAATTAATGCGCTACTATTTGCATCCCCAAAAGAACATAACACGGTTTCGCTTGTTAAGTTATTTAGAACATCTAGCAAATAAGCAATATTAAACCCTATGTCTAGCGCATCTCCTTCATATTTAACCTCTAATTCTTCTTCCGCCTCTTCTTGTTCGTTATTACTACAGAATATACGCAAATTTCCAGTTGTTAAAATCAATCTCACTCCTCTAAATTTTTCATTTGACAAGATTGATGCTCGTTGTAATGTTTGTAAAAAAAGCATGCGATCTAATTCAATTTGTTTCTGATATCCAGGTGGAATTACACGGTTATAGTCTGGAAATTTCCCATCTACCAATTTTGAGATTAAAACAACGTTAGAAAAAGTAAATCGTATCTGGTTTTTTAGTATCTCAATAGTGACCGGATCTTTATTATCTTGCAATTGTTTTGTCAATTCGAGTATTGCTTTTCGTGGAAGTATAAGTTCGTTTTTTTTCTGTGTAGCTTTAAGTTTAATCATTGCAAATCCCAAACGATGGCCATCAGTTGCGACTGCTTTTAAATGGTTTTCTTCTGTAACCAACAGAAGTCCATTTAGGTAATACCGTATATCCTGTTGCGCCATCGCATATTGGACAAGAAGTAAAAGATTTTTTAGTTCTCCCTGTTGTATTGTTATTTTATCTAATATCTCTTTACTTTCTGGAAGCTTAGGAAAATCTTCTACTGGGAGGGTTTGTAAATTAAATCGGCTTTTTCCTGCTTTTACTAGTAATCGGTTTTCTTCTGATTCTAGTGTGATTTTGGTTTTGTCAGGAAGGGCTCGTAGTATATCTTGAAGCTTTTTTGCTGCAACTGTAACGGAACCGATTTCTTCTTTTGAAGCAGCATTGTCTTTTGTGGTAGTGGTTATTTGGATTTCTAGATCTGTTGCAACACATGAAATTTCTTCTTTTTTTCTTTCTAACAGTACATTTGAAAGTATTGGTAAAGTATGCCGTTTTTCAACAATTCCTGTAATTGTTTGTAGTGGAGTTAACAAGGCTTCTTTATTAGTTTGTATTAGTTTCATATTATTTAAATCTTAATAATTGATAATAAGTTTTGCTTAAGTCCGGTATAAAATAAAAACCCCCACTAAATTAGATAAATACTTGTTGTACTGATTTTGTATTTAATGTGGATAGATTGTTAGTAAATTAATTATTTTAAATAAAAGTAAGGTTATCCCCAAAATATTCATTAGTTTTAATTAATTTTATCCACGTAGAATATGCAGCAAAGTATTAAAATCTTTATTTGTAGAAGAGTTGGATGTCCGCAGCTCAGCAATTTTTCGATAGCCGTGTAGAACTGTAGTATGATCCCGTCCTCCAAAAGCTTCTCCGATATCAGGCAAACTTAGTGGAGTTAATTCTTTAGCTAAAGCCATTGCCATTTGCCTTGGCCGCGCGATAATTCGAGAGCGTTTTCTAGAG
>JAHELA010000055.1 GCA_024644425.1 Nitrosomonadaceae bacterium | reverse complement strand
CACTACTATACCGTTCTAATGCACAATCACGCGTGTTAGAGCATGCTTTGTTTAATGCATCGTTAGCTTACCGCGTATATGGTGGTATGCGCTTCTTTGAACGCCAAGAGATTAAGCATGCACTAGCCTATTTAAGGATGATTGCTAATCCTGATGATGATAATGCGTTGTTACGAGTTATCAATTTTCCTACGCGTGGAATTGGTTCTCGAACTCTAGAACAGCTACAGGTTGATGCAAAAAAAATGGGAGGGAGCCTATGGCAAGCGGCATTAGAAAGACATAACAATAGTGCAACTTCTACTCAAAACTCAGAAGATACATCTCCGAATTTACATAATAGAAATAAGAGAATAAATACACCAAAAAAAGGCATTAGTGGTTTTGTAGTGTTAATTGAGACAATGCAGCAAGCTTGTGTGGATTTGTCGTTGCCAGAAATCGTTAATTATTTGCTTAAGTCTAGTGGACTTGTAGAACATTATCGTACTGAACGAGAAGGCGCTAATCGTTTAGAGAATCTGAATGAATTGATTAATGCAGCCACTAGTTATATTCAAGAAGCGGATGATGGTAGTCTTTCTGCTTTCCTTGCACATGCGTCACTAGAAGCGGGGGAGCATCAGAGTGGTGACAATCAGGATGCAATTCAATTGATGACTGTGCATTCAGCCAAGGGATTGGAGTTTCACAGCGTTTTTCTGAGTGGATTGGAAGAGGGCCTATTTCCCCATGAGAACAGTAGATATGAAGTTGGTGGGTTAGAAGAAGAGCGACGTTTAATGTATGTGGCTTTGACTCGTGCACGGCGGCGATTATACCTAAGTTTTGCTCAGAATCGTATGCTGCATGGTCAAACTCGTTACAATATTCCATCACGCTTTCTGCAGGAAGTCCCAGATAGTTTACTGAAGTGGCTTTATCCCATTCAAAAAGAGGTAATCACTCAGCTGATACCAAAAAATATGGAGGGAGATTCGGAAAGTGTAGATCAAGGGCTTGGTATGCTGGCACAGAAGCCTGGGTTCAGGATGAGAGAAGGGAAATTAGGTATTAGGGATGCAAAGGCATCACAATGGCATGTAGGCCAGAGTGTAATTCATGCTAAGTTTGGCAAGGGTATAATTGTTAATTGTGAAGGAGGCAGCACAGATGCACGTGTACAAGTAAAGTTCAACCATGCTGGAACGAAATGGTTATCTCTGGAATATGCCAAATTGATTTCTACTTGACCGGGAAAGTTAGGAAAAAAATCAACTAAGTTGTTCCGTTTCAGATATATCAACAAAGATAGCCTTGTAGCTTGCGTAAATTGAAGCAAATAACGTTGGGATTAGTATGAAAAATCCTAGTCCATAGGGTATTGAGGAAATTATTGCTAGCACTATTAGTGAGATTGCATAAATCTGAAGAGGTATAAAATTAGATAGGCAACCAAGGAAACTCAGTCGCATAGCAACAAATGGAGGCATACGATCAAACATTATTAACAATGGTGCAAACCAAGTGGCCATCATCAGTGGAATAGACAAAGTTAGTACTACTAAGGTTGCAGATAACATATTACCTGAGACTCTTTTTAATTCATTCTCGTCTACCCTTTTACCTTCAAACCATAGATCCATCAAGGTGTCACCTCCTACTAATATGGCAATACTAATGATTAACACCTGTCCCACCAGATAAATTCCTCCTAAAGTGATTAGTGGAACTGTATTTGCCCGAAATCCTGCAAACAAATGTCCAATTTCCAATTCTTTATCTTGTTCAAGAGCTTTGCATCCAGACATTAAACCGGCCATAAAGACTGGAGAAAGTATTGTAAAAACTATCTGCCCAACTGTCTGAACAAGAGAAAGTACTACGGCGATACTTAGCAAGAATCCGCATAGTATGATCCAGATTAGTGGACTACAGCGGAATAGATAGAAACCATTCACGATCCACTGTAATCCTTGTTTTGCTCCGATATGGTTTATTTTTTTCATCTCTTGGTATCTCCTATATACCTAGAGTGGATATTCGTTATTTAACCTTGATCTATTATTCTCTACTCAAACCCAAATTTTTGCTAGCTTCGTCTGAGATAATAAATGACTTTCCAGTATATGCTTAAAATAGGAAGGATTTTTGGCATAAGTGAGTTCTCCTGCACGTGGTAAATAATAATCATAAAGTCTTGATACCCAGAAACGTAATGCTCCGGCACGCAACATCGCCGGCCAATCTTTGCGTTCGGCAGAAGTTAACGGGCGTGTAGAATGATATGCTTGAAGTAGGGACTTCATGTGTACTTCGTTCAATTTACCATCTTCAAACATACACCAGTCATTTACAGCCACTGCGAGATCAAATAACAGCATATCGTTACAAGCGAAGTAAAAATCAATTACGCCACCAATAGTATTGTTAGTGAATAGGACATTATCGCGAAACAGATCAGCATGAATTACACCACGTGGGAGATCTCCAAAATGGTACATTGATTGAAAACGAAGTTCTTCCTTAAGAATGTCTTCTTCTGCTTCTGGCAGAAACGGAATAAGGGTAGGCGCTAAATCTTCCCACCACTTGGGTCCACGTTGATTGTTCATTTTTTCAGGAAAAGATAAACCAGACAAATGCATATTTGCTAATAGTGTTCCTACCTGTGCACAATGCTTAGGGGTAGGAGACTCAAGCGGTTCTCCAGGTAAAAATGTAACAAGACTTGCTGGTTTGCCATTTAAATCACTTAAAAATTTATTGTCTAGGTTAGCTATCGGACTAGGACAGGGAATGCCGTGACACGAAAGATGTATCATCAGATTAAGATAGTAGGGAATCTCAGAGGCAACGAGCTTCTCAAATAGCGTGAGAATAAATTTTCCATGAGTAGTAGTAACGAAATAGTTTGTATTTTCAATACCAGAAGATATACCCTGCAAATTAATTAGGGAACCTAGAGAATAATTTCTAAGCCAGGCAGAAAATTGTTCTTGGGTTACTGTAGTGAAAACAGACATGGGTCAGATGATAAAAATACAGAAGTGTACAGATGTGTTATTCTTCTTTTTTATTTATAGAAATTTAAAACTCGTATATTACCCACATTGGTGGGCGTATACCGTCTTCAAGAGTACCGTCTCCTCGGTAGAATGTGCCATCACCCGTATCATCATATAAGTAATACGGAAAACCGATACGAGGTGTAACCTTGATCATGTAAATTGTTCCACCCTGGTGAAATTCTTCGATTCTATCTTCCCCACGTTTCCTGATAATGACTTGCGGTTCATCTAGTAAGGGATCTTCTGCATTGGGTGATTCCATTGACAAATCAGGAAGCTTTGGCGGTGGTTGAGCTTCCTGTAAGTTGCTGGGTTGGGTGGATTGTGCCGTGACAGATGTTGCTATACTCAGTATTAATACAAGAAATATTCGATACATGGTGATTCCCGAATGGGTTAATTTATAATGTTCTATCGACAAGTACTGTTTATAGATTGAGTTGAGCTTCTAATTCCGTAGCTGAAGGTTCGAAACCACGGGTTTCGTAATACTGGAAAATTGCATTAACCACCTGACTAGGCTCATCTATTACTTGTATTAGATCCATATCTCCAGCAGAGATCATATTCTCAGCTATTAGTGTTTCTCGAAACCAACTTAGTATTCCACGCCAAAAATCTGAGCAAACTAGAATAATCGGCATTTTTCGGGTTTTTCCAGTTTGTACCAGCGTAAGTGCTTCCATTAGTTCGTCTAATGTACCAAATCCACCTGGCATAACTACGTAGGCAGTAGCAAATCTTACGAACATGTATTTGCGTGCAAAAAAGTGGCGAAAAGTCTGACTAATATTTTGATAATTGTTGCTATGCTGTTCATTAGGAAGCTGGATATTTAATCCTATACTAGGCGATTTCCCAAAAAATGCGCCCTTATTTGCTGCTTCCATTATGCCAGGACCTCCACCAGAGATAACTGAGAATCCTGCATCAGACAATTGCAGCGCAATTTGCTCTCCTAGTTTATAGTGTGGATGATCAGCATGTGTGCGTGCACTACCAAAGATGCTAACTGCGGGTTTAATAGAACTAAGGCGCTCTGTTCCTTCGACGAATTCTGCCATAATTCCAAATACACGCCACGCTTCCCGTGCTGACCAATTTTTTTCTAGGTAGTCAGCGGTTATATCACTGGCTAGTTTATTTTGCTGATTCATGAATAACCTTTAGAAGAATTTTATGAAAACACTATTGTTAGTTGATGGTTCATCATACCTGTATCGTGCGTTTCATGCGCTACCTGATTTACGAAATCTTCATAATGAGCCGACTGGTGCTATTAAAGGAGTTATTAGCATGTTGCACCGTTTACATAAAGATTACAAAGCAGATTATAGCGCGTGTGTATTTGATGCAAAAGGTAAGACTTTTCGAGACGATTTATATCCAGAGTACAAAGCACACCGACCGCCCATGCCAGAGGATTTGATAACTCAGATCAAGCCTTTACACGAATGTATACAAGCGTTGGGATGGCCTATGCTGATAGTTGAGGGAGTGGAAGCTGACGACGTGATTGGCACGTTAGCAAAACGAGCAGAGCATGAAAATATACATTGCGTTATTTCAACTGGTGATAAGGATATAGCGCAATTAGTAAATAAACAAGTAACGCTCGTAAACACTATGACTAATGAAATTCTTGATGAAGCTGGAGTGCTTGCCAAGTTTGGGGTTCCGCCAACAAGTATACTTGATTATCTGACATTGGTAGGCGACAAGGCAGATAATATACCAGGTGTGAAAAAGGTTGGACCCAAAACTGCAATAAAATTGCTTGAGAAATATGGGACATTAGACAATCTTATTCTTCATGCTAATGATATCGATGGTGTAGTTGGAGAAAATTTGCGTAAGGCACTAGACTGGCTTGATAAATCCCGAAAACTACTTGCTATTAAGTGTGATGTAGTTTTGCCAGTTGATTTGCGCAATCTTGAATTGCAGCCGCAGGATACAACAAAACTTGTAGAACTATATGAACGCCTGAATTTTAGATCTTGGTTACGGGGCACACAACAAAACATAAGTATAAAACAGGACAATTCCAATTTATCAGGAGAAAAATCCACGCACTCCACAACTGATTATCAGAAGGTAGATAAGGAGGGCCAAGCCCTTGCTGAGGGGGCTTCATTAAACTATCAAACTATATTAACTGAACACCAATTGGATGAATGGATTAATTATATAAATAGCGCATCATTAGTTTCTGTTGATACCGAAACTACCGGATTGGATCCAATGTTGTCTAGGTTGGTAGGCATATCATTTTCGGTTGTATCACACAGCGCAGCTTATTTACCAATTGCTCATTGTTATACCGGCGCTCCACAACAGTTGCCTATAAATCTTGTATTAGGAAAGTTGAAATCTTGGTTGGAGGATCCTAGTAAGCTCAAACTTGGGCAGAATATAAAATACGACAAACACATTTTTGCCAATCACGGGATTACTCTAAAAGGAATCATGCACGATACGCTATTGCAATCCTATGTACTCGAATCTCATCGACGACATGATATGGATAATCTTGCGTTACGCCATCTTGATGTA
Organism: Nitrosomonadaceae bacterium; assembly: GCA_024644425.1. Taxonomy (GTDB): domain Bacteria; phylum Pseudomonadota; class Gammaproteobacteria; order Burkholderiales; family Nitrosomonadaceae; genus BJGV01. Next base: position 3,815 of record JAHELA010000055.1, on the reverse strand, counting down.
AAAACTATCAGCTACGACGAGGTTACTGGCAAAGGTGCTAGCAGAATCAGTTTTGACCAGGTGGATATAAAACTAGCTACGAAGTATGCGGCGGAGGATGCTGACATTACTTTACAATTACATAAGTACCTCTATTCACAAATTATCAATGATACTAAGCTTGAATATATTTATCATAAAATGGAAATGCCAGTTCTAGAGGTGCTATTTGAGATGGAATGTAATGGTGTATTACTAGACACGAAAATGTTAGAAGTTCAAAGTCATAAATTGGGCGAGCAAATACTTTTACTAGAAGAACAGGCATTTGTAATCGCTGGGCAACCATTTAATCTTAATTCACCTAAACAGATCCAGGAGATATTGTTTGAACGACTCAAACTTCCTGTTGTTAAAAAAACTCCAAGTGGTGCTCCTTCTACTAATGAAGATGTTTTGCAACAACTCGCACTAGATTATCCGTTACCGAAAATCCTGCTTGATTTTCGTAGTCTGGCTAAACTCAAATCAACTTATACTGACAAGTTGCCACGTATGGTAAATACTGTTACAGGACGGGTGCATACTAATTACGCTCAGGCAGTGGCAGTAACAGGGCGGCTTGCCAGCAACGAGCCAAATTTGCAAAATATTCCTGTTCGCACCAACGAAGGGCGCCGTATCCGTGAAGCTTTCATTGCGCCACCAAGGCATCATATTATTTCTGCAGATTATTCACAGATTGAGTTACGCATTATGGCTCACATTTCAAAGGATAAAGGCTTGCTCAAAGCATTTACTTTAGGCGCTGATATTCATTGTGCTACTGCTGCAGAAGTGTTTGGTATTTCACGAGATGCAGTAGATATTGAGCAGCGTCGTTTTGCTAAAATTATTAACTTCGGACTAATTTATGGTATGTCTGAATTTGGTCTTGCTACACAACTTGGTATTGAACGAAGTGCCGCACGTGTGTATATGGATCGCTATTTTGCTCGTTATCCCAATGTAGCAGAGTACATGCAAAATATTAGAGAGGTTGCTAGAAAGAATGGCTACGTAGAGACTGTATTTGGCCGCAGGCTTTGGCTACCAGAAATCAACAGTCCTAATGGTAATCGTAGGCAAGCCGCAGAGCGGGCTGCAATTAATGCTCCTATGCAAGGTACTGCAGCAGATATTGTGAAATTAGCCATGATTGCAGTACGAAATTGGCTAGCTCAAGAAAAGCTGCGTAGTAAACTTATTATGCAGGTTCACGACGAGTTAGTGCTTGAGGTTCCTGATAGTGAGGTTGTAAAGGTGAAACAAGATCTACCGTGGCTCATGGGTGGAGTTGCTAATCTTGATATCCCACTTTTAGTGAAACTGGGGGTGGGTTCAAATTGGGAGCGCGCTCACTAACACAGACCATACTAATATGGGGACATACGTTTAAATTCTATAGTGTGACAAAAAGACGGTTACACGATTCATGCCTTTTTTATCTCTAATGAGTGTTTTTACTTGCTAAAACAATAAAAATTACAGTAAAATCACACACTTTTCTGTTCTAGATTCTCATAGGCGGACTCCAAACATGGTCATTATTCGACTGGCGCGAGGCGGTGCTAAGAAGCGCCCGTTTTTTAACATGGTAGTAGCAGATTCTCGCAATGCACGTGATGGTAAGTTCATCGAGCGCATTGGCTTCTATAATCCTAAGGCAGCAGAAGGTGAAGAAGGATTACGTATACGGCTTGACCGTATAACTTATTGGCAGTCACAAGGCGCACAATTATCCGACACTGTAACAAGACTTGTTAAGCAATTTGGTGCAAGGCAAGAAACTGCAGAAAGCAATTAAGCTAAGCGAAGCAGCTGAATCCATGGTAGTGATGGGGAGGATTATTGGCCCCTTTGGAGTACTTGGATGGATAAAAGTTTTTCCCTATACTGAATTTGTCGATGGGTTGCTTGAATACCCTGTGTGGTGGGTAGGTAAGGGTGATGGAAAATGGTATGAGATGAAAGTTGCTGAGTGTAATATTCATGCCAAAGTGTTAACTGCGTTGTTGGATCAGTGTGCTGATCGTACTACGGCGCTGACGTTAAAAGATATGCAGGTAGCAATTCCTCGTAATCAGTTACCTGTTTTATCAGATAGCGGCATAGATGGGTATTACTGGACAGATTTAATTAATTTAAATGTAATTAATTTGCAAGGCGAGGAATTAGGAAATGTAACTGGCTTACTGGAATCAGGCTCCAACGATATTCTAAAAGTTCAGAGCCTAAAAGAATGTAAAAACGAAAGATTGATTCCATTCGTTAATCAGGTAATTGTGAAAGTAGATTTAGAATCTCATCAGATTATTGTAGATTGGGGATTGGACTATTAGAGTGACGGAAAAATGGCTTTTAAATTTGACGTCATTACGTTATTTCCAGAAATGTTCGATGCTATAACAAAATATGGCATTACCGGACGAGCTGAAGAAAAAAAGTTTTACGAGCTACATACGTGGAATCCACGCGATTTTACTGACAATGTTCATCGTACAGTAGATGATCGCCCTTACGGAGGGGGGCCAGGGATGGTAATGCTGGCTGATCCGCTAGAAAAAGCTGTCAGAGCAGCAAGAGAAAGGCAAGCAACAAGTGGCATTAGAGGGATGAAAGTAATATATCTTTCGCCTCAAGGCCGAATTTTTAATCATGAATTGGTGAAGGAACTAGGCCAGTTACCGGGTCTGGTACTCCTATCTGGTCGCTATGAAGGTGTAGATGATCGTCTGATAAGGCGGCAGGTCGACGAGGAAGTTTCCATTGGTGATTACGTGCTTTCAGGCGGTGAGCTACCGGCAATGGTGTTGATAGATAGTATTGTGAGACAGATTCCAGGCGTGTTGAGCGACTTGGAGTCAGCGAACCAGGATTCATTCGTGGATGATTTATTGGACTTTCCTCACTACACGCGTCCTGAAGTTTATCAAGGTAGTATTGTGCCAGAGATATTGAGGTCTGGGGATCATGTTAAAATCAACCGCTGGCGTTTACAGCAGGCGTTGGGTAGAACATGGCTTAGGCGTCCAGACTTATTGGCGCAGAGGACCAACAAGCAGGGTATGACCATTGAAGAAAACAAATTACTGGAAGAGTTTAAGAAGGCTTATAAAGCTAATCAGAATAAAATGAATCAAAGCGAGGAGCAGTAATGAATCTGATTGAACAATTTGAGATTGAAGAAATTAAACGTTTAAATAAGATAATACCGGACTTTTCACCAGGCGACACAGTGGTCGTTAATGTAAAAGTGGTCGAAGGTGAACGTAGTCGTATTCAAGCATATGAGGGTGTAGTTATTTCAAAGCGCAATCGAGGCTATAACTCAGCCTTTACTGTAAGGAAAATATCCAGTGGAGAAGGCGTAGAACGTACTTTTCAAACTTATTCACCACTGATAGCCAGTATAGAAATTAAACGTCGTGGAGATGTGCGTCGTGCAAAGCTTTATTATCTTAGAGATCGTTCTGGAAAGTCGGCGCGTATTCGTGAGAAGTTGCCTGCACGCTCTGTTGCAAAAAAAGAAGCATCAAAGAAAAAAGTAATAAAAAAAGAAACATCAAAAAAGGAAAAGACCAAAGAGAAGTGAGGGCACTAACTAATTGCTTTTTATAAAAGAAATTATCATGCTAATCAATTTAACTTTATGCGAATTAATTGCATATTATTCAGACATATAGGCACTAAATTCTATTTATGATGTTTCTTTTTCTGATTCTTTTGTTCGATTTCCTGATACCAAATACTATATATTTCGTCCGGCCATATTGACGTAATCCAAACTATTACAT
>JAHELA010000054.1 GCA_024644425.1 Nitrosomonadaceae bacterium | reverse complement strand
CTGTAATTAAATTCGCTACAAGCCCCTGTACATGATCCATCTTTGTAATGCGTTTACTCATTGTCTTTGCAACCTGTTTAGCAAATAAGATGCCTCCCATGGCCATTACAAAGCCTATCATCACTATAGACGTTGATGGTTGCACTATGTGTGCAGCAAGAAGTAGTGCTGTTAATTTTGGAGTATCATTTACGCCCCGCGCAAAACAAATTGCCATCGCTGATAAAATATGCAGATAATCCATAGTACTTGATTTAGAAACCTTAATTGCTGCTTTTAGCGGTACACACGTCTCATTGTTTGCCAAAATAATACTTGGAGTGTGGAATTGGCTAACAAGAGTTCCATCCATTTTTGATATCAATGCTTGTGCTGGTTCTACAAGACAAACGCAATCTCTTTCCGTTGCAGCCAGATTCATCCGAAAAAGCTTGTGGGCAAGCGCTCCAATTATTACTGCTATTATTGGGCTAATTAAGAGGGGTAACATAAACGTACTTGCTAATTTATCAAAGTTGACTGTGCTTATACTTTGCGCCAACCCAGCTCCAATGAGCCCACCTATGAGGGCATGGGTGGTAGAGACAGGAAAACCTAGTTTTGTAGCTAAAAATACTGTAACAGCAGCACCTGTTGCAACACTTAGAATAAATAGAGGTGCACTGGCAACTGCAATTGGCACCAAGCCCTTCCCAGAAAATTGTTGCACGAGTTCTTCCGCTAGTATTAGTGAAGCTAAGCTACCTCCTATTGTTGCAACTGTAGCTAAAATAAGAGCTTGATTGTAGCTTAGAGTATTTGTTCCCCATATGGTCGCAAATCCTTTAAAGTTGTCATTTGCGCCATTGCTGAAAGCCATAAATAAAGCTGCGGTAATTAATAGCCATTCCATTGTTTCATTTCTCCCCGCTTGACTAAATTAATTTGGTTCGAGATTAGCAGCATGCTGTAGTTGCTTCTGTATTTTGAGTTGTATCGAATGGCAACCCATTGCCACAGCCTGAGAAAATACCGCGGTGTTGAGAAAAATCACCTATGAAATGAAAATGTGCTGCAAAGCGCGTGTCATGCAACATGCGCCATGTATTTCCACATACTGGGAAAACGCTATTAACCTCAATATTATGATGCTTATCAAGCATTAAATTATTAGCATGTTCAGGAATACTGCCTTGATAAATTACTGCCTGCCCATAATCCTCACACGAAACTTCTAGCCCCTCAAGCTTGAATAGTCGGTAGGTGGCAGAATAAAACTGAATATTACCTATACGTGTAGTTAATTCAGGATTCTTGGTAAAAATTGGATGATCGGTGACCAATCGTGGATCTGTAAAACCTTGTTGATGTGCAAGTTGCAGGAAATCATTCCAATATAGAGCACCACCAAGGCATTCACCATAGAGCATCGGGTCATTACGTACAGAATCTGGCACACGCCGGTCTGCATAAATGTCAGAAAAATAAAATTCACCTCCTTTTTTTAGAAGATGAAATATGCCCTTTAATACTGCATTTTTATCAGGCGAAAGATTAATTACACAATTAGATACGATTACATCAAAGCTACTGGCGTCAAGACCTAGTTTGTCGAGGCTCTCGATATAGCCTTGAAGAAAATGTACATTAGAATAACCAATTGTTTCCGAGTGAAGCCGCTGGTGTTTTCTGGCAATAGCAAGCTGCTCACTCGTCATATCAATACCTATTACCTCACCTGTTGGCCCTACAAGTTGCGATAATAAATAAACATCTCGCCCTGAACCGCAACCGAGGTCTAATACTCGACAGCCTTCAAGCAGAGGAGGGCAAATCAAACCACAACCATAGTAACGGGATAATACCTCTGGATGGATTCTCGATAATAGTGGCTTTAGCCATGCTGGTAACTGGTTCGTATCACAGCAAGCGTTTGTTTCTAAATCTTCAGTATGTTGTAGTTTGTGGCCATAATAATCTTGAACGATATTGTGCATGCCAAACCTCCTAAATTTTAAATAACGTCGTAATTTGTGCGTTATTGCAAATGCTGTGCTTACCTAATTTATCTCATTGCTTAGTCATTGAAAAATTACACTTAGTGTCACTTGACACAAAATGTAAATCAGCAAAGCCTGAATGAGCATGCTCACCAGTATTATCAGTGTCAGCTGCTACGGCTAATAATGTCGGGTTAATACGATTTGTACCAAAGGCTAATATGGCATCTTCGAGTATGTTTCTTCGCTCTGTTACCCATAACCCTGTATGTTTTGCTCCAGAACGTAACACTATCATTTGTGTCTGCTCAGTATATGCGTTTGGAGCTCTAGTCCCAACAGGATATCGATTGTCCCATACATAATTTAAGGCAGCATCTGGAACATGACCACCATAAAGAGAACGCGCTAGTTTCAATTTGGTGCTGGTTATAAAACTAATTTTTTCTGAAGGTAGGCTAAATGCAAGATAAACTCTCGCTGCATAATCATCTCCTGACTTAGTCGTCATATCTGAAGTTTTGAGAGGGGCATCAACCCTCCAGCGCCAACATAAAATAGGCATGTCTATTAGACTGACCAACAGTGGCCTTGCTAGTAACGCCATGCTGGCATTAGCTTTTGCCTCTATAGCAAACACTCCATCCCATGAAATTATCCGATATCGCGTAGCTGGTATTTTTTTATCGAATTGAATTATCCGCCAGGGAGCAGGAGGTATTTTATTCACAGAGTTAATAAACTGACCTACGTGATTAACTTTATCTTGAGCAGAAATAGTCGTACATAGCAGACTCAACGCTATTAGCATCCCTCTACTATGCATGCTCATTTTCTCTCCAAGCCCTGGGTAACCACCTTAAATCACTTGGCTCATCAATGTCATGCAAACTAGGAAAACTTGTAACTGAATAACCTAATTGACCTATACGTTTTAATGTTTCAATGAAAACGGTATTAGTGCTCCATTTGATAGATTCAAATAATGAGGGATGAAAAACATTTAAGCCTAGCAATGCATATCCACCATCGGTAGCAGGAATAAGTGTTGAATCAAAAGAATCTAGGGCAACAGCAGCTTTTTGCAGATGTGATGTAGTAAGTTCAAGACAATCAGTTCCTATCAATAGAACTGATTCATTATTGGCAATGATTCGTCGTGTTATCCGACCTAGTCGCTCACCTAAGTCTCCCTTACCCTGATCTGAGATTTGTATTTCACTTGGTATGCTAATTGTTTGCCGAAGTTTTGTATTTAAAGGAAAGGTTACGCATAGTTCAACTATACCTAGATTTGCATTTAGGGCTTCGTTTAGTGTATACGTCAACATGCGTTGAGCAAGTTCAGCTGCGCCCTGTGCTCCAAGCGCAGGAATTAGACGAGTCTTGGCAAATCCCGGTTGCGCTACCTTTGCAAATATTACTATACGAGTAGGTATCATTGGTATATTTTTACTAATTGGTTTGCTGGAACCCCGCGCCAATATTTCCAACGAATCCGCCACATAAGAAAAACTGTGCGCCAAACTCCATAGGTCTCCCAGCGCCGACCTGAAGTTAATACGCAAGATGGAATACAAGCTGGGCTAGAAATTCTACGTAATCGTTTTGATAGCTCGATGTCTTCCATTAATGGTTGATTTGGAAAGCAACCAACTGCAATGAATGTTGCTTTTTTTACAAATATAGCTTGATCTCCGGTCGCAACATTCGTTAGGTGCGTGCGTAAATTCATCATATATGCAACTACTCGCAGCATTATTGGGCGTCCAAGTATACGAACGTTAAAATAACCCCAGCAAGATGATGAATTCTTCAGTAAGGCTTGTTTAACTAATAAATCAGCCTTATAAGGTAGTTGTGTATCAGCATGTAGGAACAATAAGTCCGTTCCAGTAGCTCGCACTGCACCAATATTCATTTGATATGCTCGACCCCGATGGGGTGCCCGTTCTATTATAAAACCAGCATGCTCCACCATTTCAGCTGTACCATCTTCACTCCCACCATCAACAAAAATAATTTCACAGTTTTTTTGAGCTAAGGGGATCAACTCTTCTAGTAACTGAGGGATACAACGTGCTTCATTTAGTGTTGGTATAATTATGGACAATTTCATAATAATTTAGGCTATTTAGTTTGTTATCGTTTCCAGGAGTGATAATAAGATAACCATGTCAGCAATCGCTTAGGCGTATGATCTTTTTTCCATTTGCCAGCAACATATTTATTTGCTTCTGACAAAGTTGGGTAAGTATGGATAGTGCCAAGTATCTTTGACAGCCCTAATCCATGTTTCATTGCTAATACAAATTCCGCTAGCAAATCTCCAGCGTGCTCCCCCACAATAGTTACACCTAGAATACGATCCCTACCAGGTACTGTTAATACCTTGACGAAACCATCGGTTACACTATCTGTAATAGCACGATCAAGTGCGTCGAGTTCATACCTTGTCACTTCAAAAGCTATTTTCTTTTCTTTGGCATCTTGTTCATTAAGTCCTACACGTGCAACCTCGGGTTCAATAAATGTGGCCCAAGGAATAACCGAATAATCCACCTTGAATTTTTTAAAACTTCCAAAGAGAGCGTTAATTGCGGCATACCATGCTTGATGAGACGCGGTATGGGTAAATTGATAGGGGCCAGCTACGTCACCAGCAGCAAAAATATTGGGATATAGTGTTTCTAGATATTCATTAGTTACTACCGTATTATTTGTTTCGATGCCTAACTCTTCCAATCCATATCCTTCTAAACGTGCAATACGGCCTACAGCACACAGTAAAGTGTCAAACTCAATGCGTCGCTCTAAACCTGCATGCTCTACAATGATGAACTTATTCTTACCTTCACGTTCACAGCGAAGGGCTATATGATTTGTGAGTACATCTATGCCATCTTGTTGAAGCGAAGTTTTTGCTAATTCTGATATTTCTTTATCCTCTCGGATCATAATCCGATCTGCCATCTCGATTTGCGTAACTTTAGAACCTAATCGAGCAAAACTTTGTGCGAGTTCACAACCAATTGGTCCGCCACCAAGCACAACTAATCTAGATGGCGGTGCATCCATCTTAGAAAATTCTTCCCATAGTGTGTCACTTGTTACATAACCAACATCATCTAAACCAGGTAAAGTTGGTATAATAGGCTGAGCCCCTGTAGCGATTACAATGTTTCGAGTGGTGAGGTTCCTTATATCACCACTATGAAGGTTAATTTCTACTGTCCAAGGGTCCTGAATCCTTGCAAAACCCCTAAGAACTTCTACGCCCAATTCAGTGTAGCGCTCAACACTATCATGTGGCTCCACCTTATGGATGATTTCTATTACACGGGACATTACCTTGTTAAAGCTGAATTTGGGTGCTATAGCTTTAAGTCCGTATATATTCCCCTGGCTTATATGACGGGCAATCCTAGCTGATTTGATCAGGGCTTTGCTTGGTACACAACCGTAGTTGAGGCAATCTCCACCCATCTTATTTGATTCAATCAATGTTACTTTAGCTTTGACAGCAGCACCAATGTATGCAGTAACCAATCCAGCTGCTCCACCACCAATTACTATAAGATTTCGATCATACTTCTGTGGGCGCTTCCATTTAGCATAAACACGACGGCGGTCTAAAGAATTGATGGCCCATTTAGCAAATAATGGAAAAACTCCTAATAACGTAAATGAAATTAGCATTCCAGGAGAGGTGATGCTAGAAAGTCCTGATATTTTTGACAAATGAGTACCAGCATTCACATAAACAAGGGTACCGGCAAGCATACCTAGCTGGCTTACCCAATAAAAACTAGACGTACGAATCGGCGTTAGTCCCATTAAAAGGTTAACTACAAAAAATGGAAATAAAGGTACGAGGCGAAGTGTAAATAAATAATATGCGCCGTCTTTAGCCATACCTTTATTAATGGCGGTTAACCGGCCTCCAAATCGATTTTGTACGGCATCATGAAATAGATAACGTGAAATTAAAAAAGCAAGTGTTGCACCAATACTAGAAGCAAACGATACAATTATTGTTCCCCACAATAGGCCAAATAAAGCGCCTGCACCGAGCGTCATTACAGCAGCACCAGGCAAGGAAAGTGCCGCAACCACGACATAAAATAAAAAAAAGTAGAATCCGACCAGTATTGGTGATGCTGCACGCAGCGCTTCAAATTGACCCAGGCTAGTTTTGAGACTTTGAAGAGATAGATAAGAATCTAGATCTAATGTAAAAAATATTAGTATTAAAAATATTAAAGCGATAATAATCGTTAGTTTTTGCATTCTTTAGTTTTATACATTTAATGCTCCACCACAGCTACTACCTTGCTTAGCAGTACAACCATAACAATGGTCAGCAACATTAATTGACCAATCTGATGGATCTTTATTTATCAGATCACGTAAATGAAGTTTTCTTTTTTTTCTTTGTTCAGATTGCATAACAAGACCTAATCCTAATTGCTGGTTAAAATCGCAATCATAGAGAAAGCCCCTCCAATCAACGCTTATTAGATTGCGACACATTACGTTATCTAAATTGGCTGCAGAAAAATTTTCTTTTAGTAGCCGCATGTAACTATTAAATTTTCCTTCTGAAATTAGGGTTGAGCCAAAACGTTGTATAGGCATATTTGTTACAGTGAATAGCTCGTTGAATACGATACCAAAGTTTTCATATAATTCTTTCTTATAAATTGCCTGTAATGATATTTGATCAGAAGGTAACGATGGACCTTGTGGGTTATAGACGAGATTTAATGTTAATCTTGAATCTTCTTTGCCATAACCCAGTGCATTTAGTTTTTGTAAAGCTAAAATACTTTTATTAAAAACGCCTTTTCCACGTTGTTTATCTACATTAAAAAATGTATAGCATGGTAATGAGGCAATAACCTCAACCTGATGTATTGCTAGAAACTCAGCAAGTTCCTCTTTGCCAGGTTCAAATAGGACAGTTAGGTTGCAGCGATCGATAACCTTAACACCTAAATCACTAGCTATATTTACCAACTTTCTGAATCCATTGTGTAACTCAGGGGCGCCTCCAGTAAGGTCAAGTACTTTGATGCTACGAGCTGTAAGCACATCAGGGATTAGTGCTAGAGTGTCACTATCCATCATTTCTTTGCGAGTTGGTCCGGCATTCACATGGCAATGTAGACATGACTGATTACAGCGATAGCCAAGGTTAATTTGAAGAATCGTAAGTTGATTACGATTTAAGCTTGGAAACTTAGTTGTTTGGAGTAATGGTAGAGTGGCATGCATGCCTATCCTTAATTGATAAAAATGCTACTACTATTGGTATTTATACGATTTTATAAAGGATTGGTTACACTCTATACAAGATTTGTAGAGTTAATTAGATATAACCTAGCAATAGTTGACTTATCTATCAAATAAACATTTAAAAATCTGATATAACTAGAGATAATTTAACAGGAAAAATACACACTGTTATATTAATTAAATATAGAGTAGACGAAAGGAAGCAGTCCTTCGGCCCTATTCACAGGTTTTTCTTAAAATCGCAAAGAGCGCATATTATGCAACCTTAGAGAGCATTATTCCATTGCAATAAACACTACTTAGCTTAGAATTACTTTATTTAAAGCTAAAGATAAATTTATTAACTTGGTGAATAAGGGAATGGGAGTATATGTGAATGGAAATTCTAGTCCTAGTTCTAGTGATATGTGGAATTATTGCATCGAGCCTTGGTTCTCGCAAGGGAATAGCTACGAGTTCATTCTTTCTCGGGTTGATACTTGGCCCGCTAGGAATTTTCCTTGTATACCTTAGTAAAGGAAAAACGGGTAAATGTCCCTACTGTAATAAACTAATTTTTCAATCTTTAAAGATTTGCCCTCATTGTGAAAAAGAAATTACTAGTATTAAATAATTTAATTTAAATCTATATGATATAGCCTGTATAAAATAATCTTATGATGTTGACCCAAAATTTTACAGTTGTTCTTTTCTTAATGACCCATTCCGTACAGCTATAGTCAATCTACTATGCTTACTAAAAGGTGTAATGTGATTGATGCAGACAAAAAAACTGACGCACTGCAATTGAAACTGAGGTTAACTAAATGAAACCCGCTTCATCAGGATTTATAAATCGGCTTAAAAAAATCATCTGGGAAGAAAAAGTTGAGCCTCAGTTAATCTGGAAGGTATATGGAATAAGAATCATGCGCTCCATATTGATTCTAACTCGAGATCTTATGCAAGGTCAGCTTACGCTTCGCGCAATGAGTCTCGTATACACAACATTATTATCGATCGTACCTTTGCTCGCACTAAGTTTCTCAGTTTTGAAAGCATTTGGTGTTCATAATCAGATTCAGCCAATGTTATTAAATTTTCTTGAGCCACTAGGTGAAAAAGGCAAGGAAATAACATCCAATATCGTGCAATTTATTGAAAATATGAATGTCGGTGTGTTAGGTGCGGTTGGTTTAGCAATGCTTTTATACACTGCGATTTCGCTGATGCAAAAAATAGAGTTGTCACTAAATTATATTTGGCACATCCCAAGCCCTAGAAGAATTGGAGAGAGAGTTGTCCGATATCTTAGTGTACTAATGGTTGGACCAATTCTAGTTTTCTCGGCAATTGGCATTACAGCAACTGTAATGAGTCACGAAGCGATGCAAGGCATGTTAGAAATTGGGGTATTAGACGAGACTGTAAAGGTGCTCAGCCGTCTTATGCCTTATTTATTAGTAATCTCGTTTTTTACATTTGTATACATGTTTATTCCCAATACACGAGTGCGCTTTAAACCTGCACTGGTGGGTGGTATTGTCAGTGGAATTGCTTGGCAAACTGCAGGATTGATATTTGCAACTTTTGTGGCAGCTTCAAATAATTACGCTGCAGTCTACTCTAGTTTAGCAATTCTAATCCTTTTTATGATTTGGCTTTATTTAAGCTGGTTAATCCTACTTTTTGGTGCGAGTGTTGCATTCTATGCTCAACAACCAGAATATTTATATCTAAGAGATAGTGGGCCACGACTAAGCGATCGACTAAGCAACCGGATGCGTGAACGCCTTGCCTTATCAATTATGTATTTAGTAGCAGGTAAATTTCTTGATGGTGAACACTTGCCTTCATTACTAGATTTTAAACGCTCACTTGGTGCCCCAATGCATGTTCTACAAACTGTGCTTGATGCATTAGAACAACAGGAGCTTATTGTACAGAATGGGGACGATCCACCAACTTACCTACCAGCACGCGATCCTTCATTAGTCTCTGTAACACAGGTACTTAATGCCGTACGAATTGCTGGGGAGGAACGTCTCTTATCGCCTGATAAATTGTTTGCACCACAGCCGGTTGAATCAGTATTTAACCGTATGCAACAGACACTAGAGACATCTGTTGGTGAGATAACACTTCGTGACTTAGCTACACAGGACACTGAAAATCTTTTTCAAGATGCA
>JAHELA010000053.1 GCA_024644425.1 Nitrosomonadaceae bacterium | reverse complement strand
CTGGATGAGATGCATCTACCATCCGAGGTTGATATAAATGTGTGAAATGTGGGTCCAGCATTTCAAGATAATAGGCTGTTGCTTGTAATTTACAATTCCCCGATACTTCACATGAAGGACAAGTGTGATTACCTTCTACGAACAACATTTGTACTAATGCTTTTCGATCGTCGTTAAGTGCTTGCGTATTATTTTCCACCACCATACCGTTGTCTGCCGGCATGGTACAAGAAGTCATATTGAGGCCATTAACATTTACGGTACAAAGCTTGCAACTACCATGTGGAGTAAACTCAGGATTGTGACATAAGTGAGGAATATAAATACCCGCTGCCAAAGCGGCATCCATTATAGTTTGGCCCTCTTTGAAAGAAATAACTTTCCCATCTAGAATAATGCTTTTACTCACTGACGCCCCTTAATTAATAAACTCTAGTTCCTGAATGGATAACTCCATTTTCTATAACTTAATTTATGAATTTGACCAACTTGCAAAACTCAAAAATTCCTTCCACTTTATAACTATAAACCTTTTAAGGTTTAGGGTAAGTGCGCCCATTTATCATCCCTGCCGGTAATTTTTCGTGCCTTCTCGAGCGCTTTATCTAAATCAAAAGATGGCTCAAAATCATGTTTCTTCAGTTTGTACTTATAGGCATCTGGAAACTTTTCTAGTACATCTAATACCTGATTTGCTGCAGTATGCCCTAATCCACAGTGGCTCATAGACTTCATTATGCGACCGATATTTTTCAGTTCTTCGAGGTCTAGTGCTGTGCCATGACCATTAGTTAGTTTATCTATAATTTTCTTTTGAAATTGAGTACCAACTCGGCATGGAGTACAGAACCCACAGCTCTCGTGAGCAAAAAAGTGAGCAGAATTCCTTGCTACCTGTAACATATCACGGTCACGATTAAATATGATAAATGCGCCCGCAGTAGGCAGATCTTCAAAACAGATACGCCTCTGAAATTCTTTACATGAAACTAAAGTTCCAGAAGGGCCACTTACTTGTACCGCATAGGCATCTTCTGCACCACAGTCGTCAAGAATCTCTTGCAACGAAATACCAAATGGATATTCATAAATACCTGGTCGAGCGCAATCTCCAGAAACACTAAGAATTTTGCTACCACTAGATTGTTCTGTACCCATGTTAGCAAACCAGTCGCCCCCATGTTCTGCAATTTTAGTGACACAAACAAAGGTCTCCACATTGTCTACCACAGTAGGCTGGTCATGGTAGCCATGAGTTACTGGAAATGGAGGTCGATTTCGCGGGCGGCCGCTCTTACCTTCAAGCGATTCGATTAGTGCCGATTCTTCACCACAGATATAGGCACCCGCACCAAGATGAATTTCTATTTCAAAATCGAATCCAGGCTCACCTAAAATATTTTTTCCCAATAAGCCTGCTGTACGTCGTTTCGTCAGTACATCTTCTAATTTTTCCAGTAAATAGCGATATTCACCACGTAAATATAAAAAACCCTGTGTTGCACCAATTAACTTTGCGCAGATAGTCATGCCATCAAACACTAAATCAGCATAGCTATTCAACAGTACTCGATCCTTAAAGGTGCCCGGCTCACCTTCATCAGCATTGCACACAACATATCGTGCTAACCCTTGAGAAGCACAACAGCCAGACCATTTCTTGGCAGTAGAGTAGCCTGCTCCACCACGTCCTCGTAGCTTAGATTTTTCTATCTCGCTCAGTGTCGTAGCCACGCTTTGATCTAATATTGCTTTAATTGCGGTATCAGCTGCGGAAAGTTTGCCTAAAAGTACGTCGGATCGATGAATATTATCCTTGACCTCAAAGAGATTAGATGGCCAACTAGACACAGGTTTTCTATCACGAATCAAATCTGCAATCAGATCAAGCCGCTGTCGATCTAAATTGGTAAGTGGCCATCCATTAACCAGTGCTGCTGGGCCCTGATCACACATGCCAGTACAAGAAGTACTATCTACACTGAGTAAATTGTCTTCTGATACCTTACCTGGTTCTAACCACTGTTTCTTGCAGAAATAATGCATTAATTTATTTTTGCCCAGCATCTGATCCGTAATGTTGTCAGAAAACAAGATACGGTATTCACCCATAGGTTTGAGTGACAAAAATGAATAGAAGCCAGCTACCCCTTCAACACTTACTCTAGGTACACCAAGACGGTTAGCAATATAAGTTATCGCCTCATTAGGAATAAAACAATAAATCTCTTGCACATCAACAAGGATTTGCAGAATCTGCCCTACCGCACACCCGTGTTGTTCAAGCACTGGAGCCAGCTGATGTTCGATCTGGGAAAACTCGTAAGATTCCATAACAACACACTCCACCACAAAACAACCAATAGTGTTTAGGATACTCTTAATCAGAAAAATGATTTATTCCTATCATTTTTCTAATATATCGAGACTATTTCAAAATTTATAAACTAGCATATTCTAGGCAGTGGATCGTCTTCCAGTTCCTCAAGAATCCTCTCTCCACCCAGCTCAGTTTCCAATACTACCTGCCCACATCCTATGTTAACACTGCCAATAATTGCTGCATCACGTCCTTGTGGTAATGCTTGTAATTTTGTTAACGCCTCATCCGCTTGTGACGCCTCCACAACAGCTACTACACGCCCTTCACTTGCCAGAAACATCGGATCGTAGCCTAGTATCTCACACACCGATGCGACTTGATCTTGCACCGGTATTGTAATTTGTCTTAACCGTATTTCCATGCTAGTTGCACGACAAATTTCATGCATTATCGTAGCAAGACCTCCTCTTGTTGGGTCACGCATAAAACGTAAGCCGGTAAGTTGCATCAGTGTTTGTGTCAGAGATGACACGTTCGCTGCATCCGACAGCAGTTCCCCACGCAAGCCAAATTGTTCACGTGCAAGCATAACCGCAATGCCATGATCTCCCACCGTACCACTTACTAAAATCACGTCGCCAGTTTGTATACGATCCAATCCAAGTTGCAAATGCTTCGGCCGAATACCAATACCAGTAGTCGCAAGATAGAGTCCACCACCCTCTCCACGAGGAACAACTTTCGTATCACCCGCTACTACGTGTATCTTTGCTTCACGTGCAGCATCCGCAAGACTGATAACTATTCTTTCCAACTGAGCAATATCAAATCCTTCCTCAATGAATGCATTGATAGTTAAATATTTCGGTGTTGCCCCGGAGACAGATAGATCATTTACTGTTCCATGTACTGCTAGTGATCCAATTGTGCCACCTGGAAATTCTAGCGGTTGCACAGTAAAACCATCGGTTGTAACCATCACTACTCCATCCATCGCGGGTAGTTGAGCCGCGTCTGACTGGACATTTAGAAAAGGATTTGAAAGATGACGCGCAAACACAGTTTCAATTAATTCACGCATGTAACTCCCACCGTTGCCATGAGCAAGCCTGATATGAGTATCATCCATTTGAAAACAATGCCTCAACAAGCTGCCCAACTGCGATACCACCATCGTTGCACGGCAACTTCTCTGTTAAGTGAACATCGAATCCGGCAGCTGTAAGTTGCGCTACTGCCAACTCAGCAAGTAATTTGTTTTGGAATACTCCACCAGTCAACCCTATTGAGTCGAAAGGAGCTAACATATGTATGTGCTGTGCCTGTACAACAATAGAATGTGCCAAGCTCACATGGAACTGCATTGCTCTTTGTGCTACTGAACTATCTGCCTGTAACAATTTTTCTAGTAGAGGTCTCCAATCAACAGTAAGTAAGCCATCGGCATCTTGGTCAAGTGGCAATTCTATTTCTCTGGCATCCCCACTGGCAACGTTTTCAAGGTACATACCTGCCTGCCCTTCATAACTTGCTTTATCGATCAAACCAAGCAGATTGGCTACACCATCAAATAAACGACCAACAGCCGTAGTGACCGGTGCATTCAACTCACGCTCCCATGCTTTTTTAAGCAACGTGGTATCAAATGTAGCTAACTTATTTTCTATATTACATTCCCAACATAGTGCTTGGCCAGATCGCCATGGTTCTCGTCCTGCTTGCTCTCCACCCGGTAGACGAAACGGTCGTATGCGAGAAACGCGCCGCCATGAGCCAGAATTTCCGTACAGTGCTTCACCTCCCCATAACGTGCCATCTTCCCCTAAGCCAACACCGTCCCAGGTAAACACCAACCATGTACGATCAAGACTATGTTCCATCGCTACAACCCCTGCATGTGCATGGTGGTGCCAAATAGGGATTAATGGCAATCCTTTACGTGCCGCCCAACGGCTACTTGTGTAGCCACGATGCGAATCACATACAATCGCCTGCGGAGTTACATCGTATAGCTGTTGCATGTCTTCAATTACTTGTTCAAATACTTTAATACTACGCGGGGTGCTCAAATCACCAATGTGAGGAGACAGCACCGCCCTTCCTTCCCATCCTAATGCGACTGTATTTTTCATGTGTCCACCGACAGCTAATAATGGCTGAGTAAGTCTGCCAGGTAAATCTAATTCTATTGGCGCAATCCCACGCCCTGCACGGAATAAACGAGATTTCCCGGAAATGATACGTACTACTGGATCATCCACTGGGCGCTGAATTGGTCTATTGTGATGCAAAAAACTTTGTGTCACATTAGATAGCCGATGTTCTGCTTCTGCATTCTCAGTCAATACTGGTTCTCCGCTTACGTTACCAGAAGTAGCAACTAAAGCGTTTCCCATCTCATCTAATAACATATGATGCAATGGACTGTATGGAAGCATCGCTCCGATTTCATTAAGCCCTGGAGCAATCAATTCAGGCAGGTTCGAGTCCTGACGCTTACGTAATAGAACGATGGGGCGCGATGGACTACCTAATAAAGTCTGTGAATTGGTATCACTCTCTAATTCCTGTTTTACCATCTCCATACCATCTGCACCCCGCCATGGAAACATCAGTGCAAGTGGTTTATGTGGCCGGTGCTTGTTTATGCGCAACTGCTCAATTGATGCTACGTTGTTCGCATCGCACATTAAATGATAGCCTCCGATACCTTTTACGGCGACAATCTCACCTCTGCGTAAAGCAGAGACACAGATGTCCAGTGCTGCAGAACCGTCAACTCTGTAATTAGAATTAACAAAGCACAGTTTTGGTCCACATGCTGGACATGCAACTGGTTCGGCATGAAATCGGCGGTCAGATGGATTTTCATACTCTTTCTGACACGCGGAACATAGTTCAAATGCCGACATGGTCGTATTTTTACGATCATAAGGTAGACGTATGATTAGGCTGTAGCGTGGTCCACATTGAGTACAGTTTATGAAAGGATAGTGATAACGCCTATCCTGCGGCGCATTCATTTCTCGCTTACAGTCATCACATAAGAAATAATCTGGTGGTACGTGAATTTCTGGCGCTACTGCAGCTGAGCTAGGCACAATCTCAAAACTTTCCAGCTGGCGATATGCAATCTTTTCGACACGTATATTCTTTGGCCGAGCCAATGGCGGTATATCGGTGAATAGAGCTACGCCAAATGCATCTAGCTTAGATTTCGCACCCTCAGCTTCAATCAATACCTGACCAGCGAGATTTTGCACTCTTCCAGCTAAACCAAATCGCTTGGCTAGGCAAAAAACAAAAGGACGAAAACCTACACCTTGAACCCTTCCAGTTACAATCCAGCGACACGCTTCAATTTCGCCAGCTGATATCACCGATTGTTCTTTATTATCATTTAGCATTAAGTGATTATTGGCAGTGGGCCCGACTCTTAGCTAATAAAATAATTCAGATTCCTAAAATCGTTTATCTTCGTCAATCTACAGAAGCATGAAAATCTGTAACTGAGGATGCGGCATTCTTCCTCACGCCCCCTGCCCACCATATACGGCAAGCGCCCTCATCTGAAACCATGCATGGCCCAACAGGTGATTTTGGAGTACATGCAAGACCATAAATTTTACATTGATTTGGATTAATCTTCCCAAGAACTACACTTGCACATTCGCAGCCAGCTGGCATTTGACCAGCTCGTTTTCGTCCTACTAGATCAAAATCGGGAAATTGAGTACGTGCGTCATGAGACGCAAAGCGTAAGTTGAGTTCAAAACCAGATGCAGGAATTACACCAATACCACGCCAGTTGGCATCCGTATCATGAAGCACTTGTGCCATTTGTGCTTTAGCTGATGGATTCCCTCCTGGACGTACCAACTCAGGGTAACAGTTATCTAAAAATGGATCTCCTTCAAGTATCTGGCGTAATACTGAATACATAGCAGCTAACAATGAGACAGGCATAAAACCGGAGACTGCGGCAGGTATATTATGTTTTTTCACTACAAACAACCACTCTTCTGGCCCCATCACGGTGGATACATGACCTGGCGCAATTAAGCCTTCGAAGGATGGTGTATCTGAATCAAGTAGCATCGCTACCGCAGGCCAAGTACGCCTTCCTGACAATAGCACGAACAAATTGTCTGGCACTCCTTCAAGTAACATAGCTGCCACGGGTGCAGTAGTAGTCTCAAAACCAGCAGCAAAAAATACAACTGACTGATTAGGGTTTTCTATCGCAATTTGAACAGCCTCTTTGGGGCTTGCAATTGGTCTAATATCGGCACCATTAGCTTTAGCCTGCTCTAGTGAGCGAATTTCCCTTTTGGGCGTATTTACTGGTACTCGTAACATGTCACCAAAAGCGACCAAAATAACATTTGCATGTAATGCAAGTTGAATCGCTTGGTATACATCTTCTTCCGGACATATACATACTGGACAACCTGGCCCCGCAATGAGCTCAACTGTCTTAGGCAGAGCGCTACGAATACCAGCCATTGTAATCGATCGTTCATGCCCCCCACATACATTCATTATACGTACGCGTTTCTTCAACGGTAATGCCTTGATCTTTCCCAACCAGTCCTGCGCAGTGAGTGTCATGTTGACCTCAAGGATAAGCGGACGTCATCGGATTGAGTCTTGGAACGCGCAGACTCTCCTTTGCTAATTCTTGCACGCTGTTTAGCTAATTCATTACTAAGCCAATCAAACCATGTTTGTAGGCCTAAGTTTCTACGAGCAGAAAGTTGTATTACCGGCGCGATGCTAGCAAGGTTGCGCAAATTCAATTCAGCCCGTTCTACACTGAAGTCTTCTAGAACTGGTAAGAAATCACTCTTGGTGACAAGTACCACATTAGCTGCACGAAATACTACAGGATATTTAACAGGTTTATCATCACCTTCCGTAACAGAAAGAAGTGTGGCATTAAGATGTTGGCCAAGATTAAAACTGGCAGGACACACAAGATTACCAACATTCTCGATAAATAGAAGATCTAGTCCATCAAGCGGAAAATGATGTAGAGCATCGTGCACCATATGCGCATCAAGATGACATGCTGTACCAGTGGTAATTTGATAAGCTGGTACACCTTTGGCACGAATGCGTATGGCATCGTTTTCTGTTTCTAGATCACCTTCAATTACACCTATACGGTATTTGTCACTGAGCGCATCGATAGTTGCCTCCAGCAGCGCCGTCTTACCTGAACCAGGTGACGACATCAAATTGATAGCAAGCAATCTATATTTATCGAAATGTTGTCGATTGTGTGCTGCTTGATCATCATTTTTGGCAAGCAGGTTTTTTAGCACTGTAACAGCGGTTGTACCCTTAATAACCTGTTGGGCTATTGATTGATTACCAGACGTAATATTGCAGCCACATGTTTCACACATTATTCATATCTTTTAATGTGATTAATTCGACACGCATAAGAGTCATCTCATCACCACTCACAAGTTTTGTGTGACAGTCCCCACATGCTCCACATACCAACCAGTTAAGTTGTGCCTCTGTTTCGCACCCACAAACTTCACAACTTACTCTGAGCGGAGCCAATTCGATTACTAACTTAGACTCCGCTGCTACAGTACCCGCACTGGCATAGGGATAGGCATGTTGCAAAAGTGTCGGCTCAACCCCCGATAAAGGACCAACTTTAAGACTTACTGATGCTACGCATTTCGAACCATGGTCCAATGCAATTTGCTCTACTTGATCAATCAATGATTGGCAAACCGAAAGTTCATGCACCTTTTGCCTCCAAGGCTAACATTTCATCGTAAACCTCCCAAGCTGAGCGTGCTTCCATAGCGCTCATTTTCTGTATTGCATATCCAACGTGCACCATGACAAAATTACCAATCTCTAGCGATTCGTCTTGTAACATGAACAAGCTTACCTCGCGCTCAATACCCTTCGCCACGCAGTGCGCGTTAAAGCCTTCTATTTTGACGATTTGCATGGGAATACCTAAGCACATAGAAATATAGAAAGAATAATTCTAAGGAAGTTCACACATATCTATTATTAAGTCGTAAAATTTATTAAATAGCAATACTTTTCTAAAAAAAATCGATATTATGGAATATAAAAGAATCTAAAGCCAAATGGCTAAATTTTAGCCCTACGGTATAGGCATCTAAAATTGAGAGGGCAAATCATGTCAAACCTAACCCAAGAACAATTGGCAGTACTTAAAAAGAAACTTCAACATCGTTACTTAGAATTACAAGAAGAAATTCATAGCGAACTTGGGCGTTCCAGTGATGAGCGGCATATTAGTTTGGCCAGTAACTTGAAAGATGTTGGAGACAACTCATTTGTAGACATGCTAATGGATCTCGATGTTAGCATTATTGAACGACAGGTACACGAGATACAAAAAGTGGAAACTTCTCTTAAAAATTTAGCGGATCTTAAGTTCGGTGACTGCATTGATTGTAATGAGAAAATTGGCTTTGACCGGCTTATGGCCTCTCCTACAGCGCAGCGCTGTTTAGATTGCCAAAATCGACATGAGAAAACCTACGCTCACGAATTGAATCCAACTTTATGATTCCCAGGAAATAAGCAAAATATAAAATTGTGTATTTATAAATTAACAGAGATACCAAATTGTAAATTTTATAAAAATTTATGCATTTACTTGCTAGTATCCACCATACATATTCGTGAAAAAATGCAAGAGATGCTTAGACATTGAAATGTAGTATATTGTAACCATATACAATTTATTAAATTATACAAATCAATTTCCAATAACCTATAAAGTAAAGACATGGATACAAAAGATGAATTTGTCCGTAATATGCATTCAAAGCTAGATCAGTGGAGTAATGAAATAGATGCGCTAGTTGCCAAAGTAGATAAAACAGAAGAACAGGTTCAAGCTGAGTTTCACCAACAAGTTGAAGCACTACGTAGTAAACAGGATGGTGTACACCAACAGTTGTATGAACTGGAGCATGCGAGTGAGGGTGCTTGGGAAGATATGAAATTAGGTATCGAGATGGCTTTGGACGACATTAGCGAAGCAATAGATTCAGCCATATCTCGCTTCAAATAAAATATTTGTCTTTATAGGTCTCCGTAAATTACTTTCAAAGATTTTTGTATTGCGGAAAACGAATACATTATTTCTATGCTCTTAATTAGCTTG
>JAHELA010000180.1 GCA_024644425.1 Nitrosomonadaceae bacterium | reverse complement strand
AGTGCTTGTCTTTGTTTGCGCCGGCAGTTGAGATCTCTTTTATGGCAGTTTTGTCTAATCTGTGCAACATGCCTACGCATCGCCCGCCATCGTTTGATTTGGCGTTCATCATCAGGAATTCTTCGCCCCATAAAATACCGGCAATACCATTGAAACCAGCCACGAGGGTCTTCAGCATATATCCATCCTTTTTTTCGCCATAATGATAGAGGTTGAGAAGCATTTACACTAAAGTAGTTTAGACTAGGATCATGGATTTTAGAGCAGAGTTTTGCATTTTTAAACCATGATGTTGGGAATTCAGCAGTACAATCTGTCATATATTTTCCACCAAAAACACCAAGCTCAAGCATTTCCTTAGGTGTAAGTTCAGGGTGAAACCCAAGATTGAAATTCTCGCCAATTGGCTCAGTAAGGATATAGACATAGTTTTTCTGCATAAGATCGTGGACTATTACACGTTGTCTTTTCATATCGGTATACTTGTGTTGCTTCTTCATAGAAGGGCGACTGAAAAACTTTACGAATAGGCCTCTGTACGTAGCCAGCGTATAAAAAGAGAAAAGGCCCCGGTTTGTCAGCAGTCAGCTATCATAAAGCCGATCTGACGTATTTGTGTAAAATCTGGCGGAGGCACGGCAATCGGACGGCCACGAAGACAAGGCATAAAATCCCTGCAATTAAATGTAAATTCTGACTATTTTTTTGGAGGCTGAAATAAAGCCTAGTAATTAATGTTTTCAATGAAGTTATCCATACGTAGATTAAATTTATAATGTCTACCGCCCAAAACGTATAGGCATTTTAAATATTTATTGTAGACAATTGCTGCTATCATGTTTTCTATATTTTAGACAGATAAAAATCTGCTTAATACACTAATGTTGATTAGAAAAAAATAGGGGTAATATTGATAACGAATTATATTCTAATTGACTTCGAAAATGTTCAACCAAAAGACCTCTCTGTTTTTGATGCTGAACAGTTTAAGATTATCGTCTTCATTGGAGCAAACCAGAAAAAAGTTCCAGTTGAATTGGCAAGAGCATTACAGCCTCTTGGCAGTAAGGCTGAATATATTCAGATTATAGGTAGCGGATCTAACGCTCTTGATTTTCATATAGCTTTCTATATCGGTTGGCTCGTAAAACAAGATTCGTCTGCACATTTCTACATTATCTCGAAAGACAAAGGATTCGATCCGCTAATTAGACACCTCAAGGCAAAGGGAATACCTGTTTCAAGATTACTAGGTATCAGCAATCGTCCGCTGGCAAATCCTAAAAATAAGATAATGCCTGTCGCGCAACTACGTGATGAAAACAATATTTCATTGGTGAAGTCCACAAATAAGAAATCCTCTTCGGAGAAAATTAAAATAATTATTGAAAACCTGCGGCAACGTGGTTCGGCAAAGCCTCGAACTGTCAAGACACTCTCAAGTACCATTAATTCATTATTTCCAAAAAAATTATCAGACAAAGAATTAACTGTATTGATCAATGCACTGAAGAACAAAAAATTTCTTACAGTAAGTGATGCAAATCAGGTCTCATATATTGTTAAGAGATAATTAAATGAAACTGCAGAGTAAACTTCTTTGTTCTTCCATTTGCAAGAAACCTATAGAATTACATGTAGAGATATAATAAAACCATATGGCTTACCATAGTTGGCAGCGTACCAAGATTATATGCACCCTAGGCCCAGCTACGGATCCGCCCGGTGTAATAGAGCAATTGATTGCTTACGGAATGGATACGGCTCGTATAAATACATCACATGATAGTCATGCCGAGCATGCGCGGCGCATTCAACAGGTACGCACAGCAGCTCAGGCAGTCAGTCAGCCTGTAGCTATTCTTGTTGATTTACCGGGCCCCAAGTTTCGTTTGGGTGATCTACCCAACAATTTTTTTAAATTGGCTGAAGACTCGATTATCACGCTTACGGATAAAGATAGTGATCTGACAGTAGGCAACAATTTTCTGCTGGTCCAAAATCGTGAGTTGCTCAAGTCACTTCGTTTAGGAGAATCAGTATTTCTGGCTGATGGTTCTATCGAACTTTGCGTGATAAATGCTAGTAAAGATAGTGTAAGAAGTGATGTTACATGTAAAGTACTTACAGGTGGTATAGTGCGCTCGGGATCTGGAATAAATATTCCAGAATTAGAGTTAAGCGAGCTAGTACCAACTAAAGAAGATAGGTCACATCTAAAATTTGCATTATTGCAAGAAGCTGAATGGATTGCTGTTTCATTCGTGCAATCGGCTGATGATATTGTGCGGATACGGGCTTGCTTTGACTCTAAAACTGGGGCAGCACCTTTGGTGATGGCTAAGATAGAGAGGCGTCTTGCACTTGCAGATCTCGATGCAGTTGTTGAAGCATCTGATGGTGTAATGGTTGCACGTGGTGACTTAGGTGTCGAGACCGATCTT
>JAHELA010000052.1 GCA_024644425.1 Nitrosomonadaceae bacterium | reverse complement strand
TACGATAATACTCCTCCTCCTGAGTGTCTTGGAAAGGCAACTGTTGAAATGAGTGACCATGGTGTAGTTATCAAGAAAACAAAAGAGGCAGTGGAAATAAAGGAAGCTGAAGAACAAGCTAAACGCGAGGCAGCAGAGAAAAAGAGAATCAAAGATAAGAAAAGGACTGATGCTGCACTACTTGCTACATATACAGATGAAACAGAGATTGATCTGGCTCGAGATCGTAATATTCAGCCAGTAGAGTTAGCTATAAAGGGAATCGGGCCACGGCTTAAAGTTTCTAAAGACCGACTTGAGGTTTTGAAGTTACAATTTTTAGAGGCTCAGAAAAAAAAGAGTCCAGTGCTTGGTTCAATAAAGAAAGAGATGGAATCTGCAAAGAGGGAAGTGGCACGTTTAGAAAACGAGTTAATAAAGAAGAAGGAGGAGATTAAAAATATCAAGGCTAGATTTAGTTCTGCCAAAAAGCGTTTTATAGAGTTGAAGGAAGGTAAACCTTAAAGGGCGATAAGGAGAGAAAATTATTTGCTTTAAATTTCTAGGACACAAGTAGTTTAAGATTGATAAATAAATTTTAAGACTATACCCATTTGTAAATGGGTATAGTCTTTATCTTATGGTTGCATGGATCCAGCTAAGAGTTGTTATGTTTTCCCACGAGATGCAACAATCAGTTACTACCAACGTTTCTTATTACAATTCCAGCGGTATAGAAGATGAGCGAACAGATTGTATATCAATCGAGAAATTTGCTTAATAACAGGAAATTGTACTAGCTTAGCAAACCAGCGCTGGCTGTTAGTTTGTGACCAAAGATACGCAAATGCATCCAAACCAATATTAAGTTGACCATTAATATCTTTGACATATAACCTTTCCCGAATCTGATTCAATGAAGCTCCGGTCTCAAAGACTGCGTCTGGATTAGTATTTATATCAACCCACTCGATATTTTTAAGGCCACATGCTTCCATGCGCTTACGCTGATTCTTGATGCCTGCATTACAAATAGGGCATGCACCATTATAGTAGACTTTGTTTTGCATAACTTCATAAGTGTTTGTGACATTAGATATATTAGTTTAGTGCTTATTGACTCATATACTATCTTGATTCCAGTGAAGATTCTGATATTGATTGGGAAGGTTGGGTTTCAACAACACAAAACTAGTCGAATGGGTGTCGTAGCACAATGGTTTCTTCTCTTCCTGGCCCAGTTGAGATCATGTCAACAGGTGTTTCACACACTGATTCCATGCGCCTCAAATAATTTTGTGCAGCCTTAGGTAAATTCTTAAAGCTTTTTATTCCCACAGTACTATCCGTCCAACCTGGCATTTCCTCATAGATAGGTTTGCAGTGGGCCAATTCATCTGCACCTATTGGTAGTATAGTATTTGGCTCTTCTTTTTTTTCTTTATTATCCAATTCATAGCCTACTCCTATTCGTAGAGTTTCGACGCCATCTAGAACATCAAGTTTGGTAACGCACAAACCAGAGATGCCGTTAATCTGGATTGAGCGTTTCATAGCTACCGCATCAAACCAACCACAACGACGTGGACGACCCGTAGTGGCGCCAAATTCATTTCCACGTTTAGCTAGATGTTTACCAACGCTGTCATTTAGTTCAGTGGGGAATGGTCCAGAACCGACCCGTGTTGTGTATGCTTTCGTAATTCCCAAGATATAATGCAACATTTGCGGCCCAACACCACTTCCTATTGTCGCTGCACCAGCAACACAATTACTTGAGGTAACATATGGGTAGGTGCCATGATCTATATCAAGCATTGTTCCCTGTGCCCCCTCAAACAACAAGTTACAGCCTTTTTTGTTGGCTTCAATAAGTAGTTGCGAGACATCAGTTACCATTGGCTTAATACGTTCGGCTAAAGAGAGGGTGTCATCTAATGTTTTCTGTATATCTATTATTGGTGCATGGAAGTAGTTTTTAAGTACGAAATTGTGATA
Organism: Nitrosomonadaceae bacterium; assembly: GCA_024644425.1. GTDB lineage: Bacteria > Pseudomonadota > Gammaproteobacteria > Burkholderiales > Nitrosomonadaceae > BJGV01. The sequence goes on along the minus strand of JAHELA010000052.1, from coordinate 7,600 downwards.
ATCTAAAACCTTATTAAGTTTGACAGCAAAATAATTACTGTTATAAAGATCTTGTATACGAATTGCCCGACGTGCGGCTTTATCTTCATATACGGGGCCAATGCCCCTTCCAGTGGTACCGATCTTGTCTGCACCCATTGCTGTTTCTCGTGCGTTATCTAACGCACTGTGGCTAGGTAAAATAAGTGGACAGGCTTTGCTAATGTGAAGTAAGTCTCGTACGTTAACTCCAGCCTGTTCTAACATACCTACTTCTTCAAGTAACGCTTGTAAGGATATCACCACACCGTTACCAATATAACAAGCTACGTTGTTGCGCAAAATTCCAGAAGGTATCAAATGTAATACAGTTTTTTTATTGCCAATTACCAGTGTATGCCCAGCATTATGCCCACCCTGAAAACGTACTACTCCCTGGGCATGGTCTGTTAACCAATCCACAATTTTGCCTTTTCCTTCATCTCCCCACTGGGTGCCAACTACGACTACGTTTTTAACCATATTGATTTAGTATTAAAAAATATCCTAATAAAACCTATGATCTAGTGAAAAAATAATTATTCTTCTGCTAAGTAATTTAGGGATTAAATGCTTATGAAGATAAAATTAAATATTAACAACTTTCCATACTTTATTTCGTAATACTAGCTTTCGGTCACAATTGAATGAATCTTTGTTGCCTCCATGGCCTGGTAACTCCACTACTACCATCTGGTTTTTAGTACGAAGTTGTTCAATTTTTCTCTCAAGATTTTTATCGTTTTTTCTATATGGCGCTAATATTCCCTTGGGGAGGGAATTAGGAGACTTTACAAGTCTCGATAATTCACGCAAATCCATACTAAATCCAGTTGCCGGACGGGCTCTTCCAAATGCCTTGCCGATTTCATCATAACGTCCGCCTAGTGCAATAGCATTTGGATAGCCATTGGTATAAGCTGCAAATACAATACCACTGTGATAATTATAGCCACGTAAGTCAGCTAGGTCGAAAGCAAGAGTGTCGACTACTGACTTTAAATCCGTTGCTACCACCTCTAATTCATCTAGCGCCTTGTTAATTATTGGGTAATCAGGTAAAAGTTTACGTGCTAGTTTCAGTACTTTTTTGTCACCATATAATTTAGGTAATAACATTAAGGCTTCTTTCACACTTTTTCGTATATTTTTTCCGGGGCCCGCACAGAGTTCCTTCAATGCAGGAATGTCCTTAGCTTGTAGTGTACTAAATAATTCCGATTCCAAGTCGGTCGAAATTCCAGCGCTTTTAACAATACCACGGAACACAGCAACGTGGCCAAGATCAAGGTGGACTTTATCTATGTCAGACATCGCTAAAACTTGTAACATGAGCCGCTGAATTTCTAAATCACTTTCCAGTCCAGCGTGGCCATAAAGTTCTGCGCCAATTTGGAGTGGTTCGCGAGTAGTGGTTAATCCCAACGGTACAGTGTGTAGCACACTACCTGCATAGCATAAACGGGTAACACCATTACAATTTAGCAAGTGAGCATCAATACGTGCGGTTTGTGGCGTTATGTCTGCACGTAACCCCATCATTCTGCTACTTAGTTGATCAACTACCTTGAACGTTCGTAAATTCATATCACTGCCACTACCTGAGTTCAGCGATTCTATAAACTCTAGCATGGGTGGTCCTACCAATTGATAGCCATGCACTAGTAGCCAGTCCAGAATTCGTCGCCGCATTGCCTCTATGCGCAGTGCCTCTGCGGGTAGAATGTCTTCAATGTATTCGGGTAGTACCCAATTACGCATATTTATTACTCGGACAACACTGTATAGAAGTGAAAAGATGTGGGTTTATTTCACAAGATATAGCAACAGTAATCCTAATAGCATCGATGTCAGACCAATGAAGCGTACTTGATTGTCACCTATTTCGGTTAGTTTCTTGAAAGTCTCGCGCCAAATACTAGGCAGTAAGAACGGCAGCATTCCTTCTAGTACTAACATTAAAGCAAATGCAATTAGCAAAGTGTCCCACATATTTTAATAACTCCTATAGGACGGATTATTAAGCTAATGTTCTAAAACAGGTTTTTTTGCTAACCGGTATAAATAAAAAATATAGTGGCTGTATCCTACTTAAAATTAGCACAAAAAGTTTTGCAAGTTTTGCGTTACTATAACTCATCTTTCTTAATTATTATTTTTGCCTGAATTTTTCAAGTACTTGAAAAATTCAGAGTTTGGTTCGAGTACCATCATGTCGCCTTTGTTATGGAAGCTCTTTTTATATGCTTCTAAACTACGATAGAAAGAGTAGAACTCTGGGTTCTGCTGAAATGCTGCAGCATAGATTTTTGTGGCCTTAGCATCACCTTCACCCTTGATTTTTTGGGCATCTCGATAGGCTTTCGCTAGAATTACTTCACGTTGACGGTCAGCATTGGAACGAATTTTTTCAGAGTCCGCTGCACCGGTTGAACGCAGTTCATTAGCCACACGTTTTCTTTCTGCTTCCATGCGGCGGTAGACTGATTCACTTACTTGTTGTGGTAGATCTACACGCTTTAGACGTACATCCACTACTTCTACCCCAATTTTTCGGGCATCAGTATCGGCCTTCAAACGTGTCGTTTCCATAATTGTATCGCGCTGGCCAGAAACTACCTCATGTACTGTACGATTACCAAACTCATCGCGGAGACCAGAGTTTATTGTCTGGGCTAGTCGAACTCTAGCTAAAGCTTCGTCGCCTCGCACACTGATGAAATATTGTTTTACATCAATAATACGCCACTTGACGAACAGGTCCACTAGCACATTCTTTTTCTCTGAAGTGATGTATCGCTCTGGTTCCTCAGCATCCATAGTCAATATGCGTGAATCAAAAAAGCGTACATTTTGTACCATAGGAATCTTAAAATATAACCCCGGATCAGTTCTTACATCGACTACTTCACCTAGTTGGAAGACGATAGCCTTTTGGCGCTGATCTACAATATACATTGATGAGCTCACCAGAAGGAACAAAGCGATAACAATGCCTAACAGTGTACTTTGGCTTTTCATCTATCTTGACTCCCGTTCGCGTATTCGGAATGCTTCGCGTGTACGTTGTGTTCGAGTCGCATTGTTGACCATAGGTTCCACTGGAGCAACTACTTGAGGTGATGTTACAGTAGCTGGAGTTGGAGCAGGAGAACTCTTTTCTATCAATTTATCTAAAGGTAAATATAACAAGTTATTACTATTTTTTTGGTCAACTACTATCTTGTTTGTGCCCGATAGTACTTCCTGCATCATGTCCAGGTAAAGGCGATCACGAGTTACACGAGGTGCCTTACTATATTCAACTAAGATTTGTTTGAAACGACTAGCGTCACCAGAGGAGTTTTCAATCACACGTTGTTTGTATCCCTCAGCTTCTTCCATTAGGCGGGCGGCATTACCGGTTGCTCTAGGGATAACGTCGTTTGCGTATGCTTGCCCCTCATTTCTCTGCCTTTCCATGTCCTGGCCCGCTTTTACTGCATCGTCAAATGCTGCTTGGACTTGTTCCGGTGGTTGCGCGTTTTGCATGGTTACTTTGCTGATAGCAATCCCTATTTTGTAATTGTCGAGAAGGTCTTGCATCAACACGTGTGCTTTTGCTGCTACATCTTCGCGTCCTTCGTAGAGCACGTAATCCATTTTACTTTTTCCAATAACTTCACGAATAGAAGATTCTGCAGCTTGCAGTACAGCTTCTTCTGGGTCGCGGTTATTAAACAGGTATTCTTCGGGATTCTTGAGTATGTATTGCACAGCAAACTGAATGTCAATGATGTTTTCATCATCAGTTAGCATCAATGATTCTTTAAGTACCTTACTTGTCACGTTTTTACGATAACCGATTTCAACTGTTCGCACTTGACTTACATTAACGGTTTCTACAGTTTCAGCAGGGTATGGTAAATGCCAACGTAACCCTGCTTGGGTGGTTTCAATGTACTGCCCAAAACGCAGAACTACTCCTCGATTACCTTCGTTGACAATATAGAAACCACTAGCTATCCACAGCAATAGCAGCAGCCCAAGAATCAGACCAATACTTAATCCCCCACTAAAGTGTTTTCTGCCGCCAGCTCCATCATCGCCACCAGATCCATCACCAGATCCATTGTTACCTCGGCGTTTACGTCCAAAAAGGTCGTTGAGTTTTTTATTGACGTTACGTAACATCTCGTCCAGATCAGGTGGACCAGAACCGCCTTTTTTTCTTCCCCACTGGGGGTCGTTTAATCCCATAATGATATTTAATTTTTTAATTAGTAACTAAATCTGATGATTAATTATTTGCTCCGATAAAAATACTAATCGCACTATTTAATTTGCTAGTTCAATGGCTAACCGTAGTACATCTATTAATTGCATCTTTAATTTCAGGCGATATTCTACACCATTGCGAAGTACCCTGTTCAATTGTTTCAGCTAGTGCCATCCTAATAAACTCAAGCCCTTCACCGTTTTTTGCGCTCAACCTAACTTGGGATATTCTACCATATTCGTTGCGTTGATACCCTGATGTTCCTGATGATATATTGAGCAAATCAATTTTGTTTAATACAAGAATTTGTGGGATAGCATCAGCTCCTATTTCCCTAAGTACCTTATTGACTTCCTCTATCTGCTCTTCTCGGTTAGGGCTACCTGCATCTACAACGTGCAGTAAGATATTAGCTTGCACAGTTTCCTCTAAGGTGGCCCGAAATGCAGCAATTAATGTGTGTGGTAGTTCATGTATAAAGCCCACAGTGTCTGAAATCACCAGTGGGCCATGTCCCTGAATGAACAATTTACGTGTAGTTGCATCTAATGTAGCAAAAAATTTATTAGCGGTGTAGGCGCTTGCGCGGGTGAGACAATTAAATAGAGTAGACTTACCAGCGTTTGTATAACCAATAATAGAAACTGACATAACATGAGCGCGCTGTCTTGTACGTCGTTGTAAATTTCGTTGAGACTGGAATTTAGCAAGTTTCTCTTTGAGAAGTTTAACCCGTTTTCCAAGTAGCCGTCGATCTGTTTCTAATTGAGTTTCACCAGGTCCACGTAGCCCTATACCACCTTTTTGGCGCTCCAAATGAGTCCAACCACGTACTAGGCGAGTAGCTAGGTGCTCAAGTTGGGCCAATTCCACTTGTAGTTTCCCCTCGTGACTTTTAGCACGTTGAGCAAATATATCTAAAATTAGACTGGTGCGATCTATCACACGACACTGTAGAAATTGTTCTAGATTACGTTGTTGGGCTGGAGAAAGATTATTATTAAAGATTACCAACGAGGCTCCAGTTTGTTTCAGTACCGAAGCAATTTCGTTTACCTTGCCATTTCCTGCATAGGTAGAAGGGTTGGGGCGAGAACATTTGCCCTTTATTACTGCAAGAATAATTAGTCCGTCGCTTGTAGCTAGTTGTTGTAATTCTTCTGAATTTTCTAAGTAACTACAATTGCCAGAGTCCAAGCTCACTAATACGCAAGTATTAACATTATCAGCTATGTTACAAGTGGTGAGTTCAGGCATCTGGTGTGTCTAGCGCCTCAAGTGGAGTATTGAAAGTTTTGGTGGGAACAACGGTAGAGATCGCGTGCTTATATACCATTTGTGTAACCGTATTTTTAAGAAGTACTACATATTGATCAAATGAGTCAATGTGACCTTGCAATTTAATGCCATTTACTAGATAAATCGATACGGGAATATGCTCTTTTCGTAATGTGTTTAAAAACGGATCTTGTAATAGTTGTCCTTTAGCAGTCATGGGTGGCTCCATGTTTTAATTATTCGAGAGTCAACTTTACTTGATTTCTAATAGTAAATCTATATCTCTAGATTTATGAGATGATAAGAAATATCGCCATCGATTCAAACTAGGTAATAGAAGGTTTTTTAGGTTTGCGCCATACAAGAATAATTTGCAATAAACTGCAAAGCGTGCAAGCTTGCAATACTGTGAAATTGATTTTAGATATATTTGGAACAGAAAGTTGAATGTGTTAGGTTGCTTGCTATTCAAGTTGCTGAGTTGAATGTTTTTTGGGCGTTATCTTGAGCAAATTTATTTTCCAGCAAAAACTATTTAGCATGTTTGGTGGGTATAGTTGTATTTAAATTGTGTGCTTTGTTATAGTTTCTGTCATTCTTGTCATAATTATTTATTTTATGGGGCTCGTGGCTGAGTAAGCGTGCTAACTCAGTAAGAGCTTGATAGTAGACTTGACGTTTAAATTCAACTACTGATTCCAATTCTACCCAGTACTGATTCCATCTCCAGGCATCGAATTCGGGGCGAATGCTTGTACGTAACGATACATCAGAATCGCGTCCTACCAGGCGTAATAAATACCAAATTTGTTTTTGTCCTTTGTAATTTCCACGCCACTCACGTTTTATCCAATGATCTGGTACTTCATAACGTAACCAGTCACGAGTACGTCCAACAATTTCGACATGACAAGGGTTTAGACCTATTTCCTCTGCTAATTCTCTGTACATGGCCTGTTTTGGGCTTTCACCCGGATTAATGCCACCTTGAGGGAATTGCCATGAGTTTTGTTTAATACGTTTGCCCCAGAAGACTTCATTTTTCTTATTCAGTAAAATAATGCCAACATTGGAGCGATATCCATTCCGGTCAATCATGTGATTTGCTCGTGTGATTCGTCACAAAAATATTAATATGGATTTTTTCATATTTTATACTAGAATGAAAGCAATCATTAAATTAATAAAATCAATTGCACAATTTGTCGCGTTAAATTTATTTTTTGGTATCCGTACTGATTTGGCAGAGATTTATAATTGATCGTGCAGGCTGGTAAGCGCATGCTTCTGATTCTATTGACGTTGTTTTAATCGTAACTGATAATTTCCATAAAAAAGAACTCATAAGAAACACTATCTTTAAATGAGATAGTGCAGATTATTACATTACACAGGGTAACTATCGTAAATGCTGTGGGCAAATAATACGCATGACAATATTTCAAGGTAGAATTACTTTCATTCAATTGTTGTAACGGAACTAGACGATGCGTGTATCACAATTTTTTTTATCTACTCTCAAAGAGGCTCCCGCTGAAGCAGAGTTAGTCAGTCATAGACTGATGTTGCGTGCAGGCCTCATTAAGCGTCTTGGAAGTGGTTTATATACTTGGATGCCTATGGGTTTGAGAGTGTTACGCAAGGTCGAATATATTGTACGGGAGGAAATGGATAAGAGTGGAGCTGTAGAGCTTTTAATGCCTGTAGTGCAACCAGCTGATTTGTGGCAAGAGACCAAGCGATGGGACAAATTTGGGCCGTTGATGTTGAGAATCAAAGATAGGTATCAACGTGATTTCTGCTTTGGTCCTACCCATGAAGAAGTTATTACTGACATCGTAAGGCGGGAAATAAAAAGTTATCGTCAGCTGCCGCTTACTCTATATCAGATTCAAACAAAATTTCGTGATGAAATCCGTCCTCGCTTTGGTGTAATGAGAGCGCGTGAGTTTGTAATGAAGGATGCCTATTCATTTCATGTTGATATTTTGAGTCTGAAAAAAACATATCAGATTATGTATGATGCCTATAGTCGAATATTCAATC
>JAHELA010000001.1 GCA_024644425.1 Nitrosomonadaceae bacterium | reverse complement strand
AAAGAGTTTGCAATAAAAGGAAATGCAGTTGACATGGCAGTTGGTATTGTTGTTGGAGCTGCATTTGGCAAAATCGTTTCTTCTTTTGTCAATGATGTAATCATGCCGCCAATTGGTCTACTAATTGGGGGAGTCGACTTTAATAAACTCGCTTTCACATTGAAGGAGGCATCAGGTGATGTTGCCGCTGTAGCTATTTCTTATGGCAAGTTTATTCAAACAGTCCTTGATTTTGTAATTATAGCATTCGTTATATTTATGGTAGTAAAAGCAATTAACTCCCAAAAACGAAAACAAGAGGAAGTCGTACCACCCCCACCTGAGCCCTCAAAAGAAGAACTATTGCTTTCTGATATACGAGACATACTTCAGAAAAAATAATAGATTTATAATCTAAAATCCAATATATTTTTTTATGTGCTTGTATGGAATTGAAGAAAGACACCAGGCTCTTACAAAATTCAGTGAATAAAAATTATGATAACTTAAGTTTAAATACATAGAATGCGCAATTAGCAAGCTACGTGAGTTCATTTTTCTACAGGCCACAGATGAAATATAATATTAGAAACAAAAATTTATATTTAAGCAATAATACTTTACAAAAGAGGTGCGCTAATTATGGACGACCCAGAATTTAATTTATTAATCTCTGTGATTCTTATTCCTGTTGTTATATGGATTCATGTTTGGGTTAGAAAACGCAGGATTAGCAGACTAAATAAATCAGGGCAGGAAGAGTATGGAAGCTTAGGCTCAACACTTATATCAACCCTTGGAGAAGGAGTGGCCGTTCTTTCAAGTTTGATTCTAATAATTTGGATCGCAGGATCTATTTTGAGATACCTTTTTCCTGCTATCTTTGGCGCGCCCCTTTAATTAATATTACCTCTAAGCAATGCTTAGGGTTTTTCATTGTTAACTGGTTACTGTATTGAGCCAAAGCTAAGGACAGACGAAGCTCTCTAGTACTCACAGAATTAAACTACGGGCATATTTAACGAGCAATTGATTTCTTATTAACTGATATTTTTGCTTTGGGCTTAATCGTTTTAGTTACTGATTCTAATTTTGCTTTTTTTGCTTTGGGCTTAATCGTTTTAGTTACTGATTCTAATTTTGCTTTTCTGGGCTCAAATTCAAAACTTGTTTTTCCATCCTCACCAGCTACTAGATAGGCTGAAAATGGTCTTCCCTTCCTGGAAATAAACTTGGACAGTAAATCTGTTTTTCCATAGTGTAATAACTTAAAAACCTGTTCTCTTTCGATAGGTCGCTTAAGAATTATCTTTCCAGTTTTAAAATTACATGTGCGTGTAGCACCAATAGCTTTTTCACAAACATAACTCATGCCATGCTCAAATACCTTACCATCACACCTTAAACATTTTCCTAAAGGTTCTTGGCCAGAAAAGTCTATCTCTTCTGTATCCTCATCGTTGGTTTCACCAAAATCAAATTTCATTTCATATTCGTGTGTAAGCTTTATGTTTGCATTAAATAATCTCCCCATTTTGCTGCGAAAACCCTGTAGAGGACCTACCTCCCGTTTTGTAATCAGGTCTTCCATTTCATTCACCTCAAATTGTCTTCCTGCAAGAATTTTCCATAACGCAAAGTTACATTTTTTACATTGGAATTTCTTGTAAGTCTCCTGTATGACACCTCCACATTTAGGGCACGGTGAATTAAGTGTAGAGAAATCCCCGCTTATTGTTTCGCCGCGATGACCTTTCGCCTGTTCCACCATATGACGAGTCATGTCAGCAATTTCTTCCATAAAAGACTCACGCTCAAGTTTACCCTGCTCAATCTGGCGTAGCTTAAATTCCCAGTTTCCGGTCAATTCGGGAGACGTAAGTTCGGATACTTTCAATCCGCGTAAAAGTATAATCAAGGAAAATGCCTTAGCAGTAGGATGTAACTCTCGACCCACACGCTGCAAGTAATTCTCTAGGACCAATCCCTCAATGATCGAAGCGCGTGTAGCAGGCGTGCCTAACCCTTTTGCACTCATAGCTTCACGCAGTTCCTCATCATCTATCAATTTACCCGCACTTTCCATAGCTGATAACAAAGTAGCTTCATTAAATCTTGCTGGTGGTCGAGTCTGGTTTATGGCGACTTTTACTTCATCTGCAAGAACATTCTCACCCTGCTTAACAGCTACTAAAGTTGAGTCATTAACCATTCCGTTATTTTGTACCTCGCGCCCATAGACTGCCTGCCATCCAGGATTAACCATTACTTTACCTTCAGTTTTAAATGCTTCACTCTCAACTCTAGTGACACGGGTAGTTACAAGAAATTCAGCAGCTGGATAAAAGATTGCTAGAAAACGTTTAGTAACTAGATCATAAAGTTTCTGTTCAACATCATTAAGATTCTTAGGCGCAAGTAAGGTTGGAATAATAGCAAAATGGTCTGATATTTTAGAATTGTTAAAAATACGTTTATTTGATTTGACTCTTTCCTCTTTTAAAATTTTCTTCGCAAATATGCCATATTTGGAGGATTTAAGTGAATCTAGGGTATCTCTCACAGTTGAAATGTAATCTTCTGGCAATGCACGTGAATCAGTACGTGGATATGTCAACACCTTATGTTTTTCATATAAAGCCTGAGCAAGTCCAAGCGTTACTTTGGCAGAAAAACCAAAGCGTCCATTAGCATCACGTTGCAAACTAGTAAGATCATATAACTGTGGACAGATTTCCGTAGTAGGTTTACTCTCTTCGCTGACCACGCCTGATTTACCTTGACATTTTTTACAGATTGACTCGGCTTTCTCTTGATCCCACACACGTTCAGCTTTTTGTTCACTGTCTTGCTTATCTTTTTTGAACGTTTCATCAAACCAACGCCCACTATAGCTACCAACTTTCGCAGCAAAGTTACCATGTATCTCCCAGTAGCTACGTGGGACAAACTTTTTGATTGTTTCTTCACGTTCAATCAGAATTGCTAAAGTGGGCGTCTGTACCCGTCCTACAGTAGTTTTATGAAACCCCCCTTCCTGGGAATTGAACGCTGTCATCGCACGAGTGCCATTGATACCAACTAGCCAGTCTGCTTCAGATCTACTAATAGCAGCCTTCGCTAGAGATTGTACGGCAGTATCATCAAGCAATTTTGTAAAACCATCCCTGATTGAAGTTGGCGTCATTGATTGCAGCCATAAACGTTTGATTGGTTTCTTTGTGCCAACATAACGTGTAATGTAATGAAAAATTAGTTCGCCTTCCCGTCCTGCATCACATGCATTAATAAGCCCTTCTACATCCTTACGCTTAATGAGCTTTGTTAGAAGCTTCAATCGTGGCTTAGTTTTTTCAATTGGATTGAGATCAAAGTGAGGCGGTATTACGGGTAAATTTGTAAAACTCCATTTACCTCGCTTGACTTCAAATTTTTCTGGTACCACTAGTTCAAGTAAATGGCCTATAGCCGAAGACAACACATATTCCTCGCTCTCAAAGTAGTCAGTATGTTTGGTGAAACCACCTAATGACCGCGCAATATCAGTAGCAACGGATGGCTTTTCAGCTATGATTAAGGTTTTACCCATGAAACTCCTGTAAATATCTGCAAATTATCAACAACAGCTTTTAAAAGAGCGGTGACTAGTTACCGCAATAAAAGATATGTGATAAAAAACTATTTGAATAACAAAATTTAGGTATGACCACTTGTAAATTAATCTTTCTACAGTGATTCAATATAGTGTTTTAACTGAAAGTCAAGATTAATTTTTAGTTCTAATATAATTTGTAAATCATTCAAGATAATTTGAGATGCTAAACCATCCTTACTTTATCAAAGCCTATCATAACCGCATTGATCTGGATGAAACTATCAATCTGCAGCTAAACCATAAAATTTATACATTAACAACAGCATGGCGGATACCGTTTCTTCCGTCAAGTTATTACATAAATACAGTAAGCCTCTCGGCTACCACTCCTCACTCATGATATCTGCATCACAATGAGTCATTAAAAAATGATTATTTATATTGTTAACTTTCTCTGGTGTCAACTGAAAACGGCAATTCAGGCTGTACAAACCAAGTACTGTTTAGCAACTTGCTATTATTTTATAGTATATATGAGTCTTATACATTGACGAATGAATTAAAACCAGAGCGCAAATAGGAGGGCAAGGAATGCTGATATCCTGAAATTTGCCGATGGCATAAGAAATACTACGGGGTTTGCACTGTATCAAGAATTCGAATTGGTTGTGTAGTTTGCATCACCAGTGCATAAGATAACTTTTCAAATACCCGGAAAATAAATACTAGGCCAGCACGCTCTTCAGGCAACACTATGGTTTCCTGTATGGCTGGGCCGTTAACTATGGTTTCATATTCATACCTGCGAGTTACATCATGTGAATCATCACTTGTTTGGGAATAATTTGTTTTATAGATGGCTAAGACGTTACCTATTTCCAGTCCATCATTCGCGCCTTTACTCAGAACAACAATAGTATTTTTGCCAATTTCTGTAACACCGCCATAGACTGAAATGATGCGTCCCTTAATATCCTTGTCCGGAGCATGTGGAACATAGTTAGTAAACGCTGGTGGGGGAGCTAAAACTAATCGATCACCTTTGAATATTTCCTGTTTAGAATTAACAATAGAAATGGTACTAATGTCATCAAACTTCTCTACTTTTGCATCTCCTAAATAAACAGCCTCATAACCTAGAATTTCGCCAGAACGTGACCACGCGTCATAAAGGTGCGAAAAGTTATCTTGATCAGTAAGAAGCAAAAAATCCGCCACCCATGCATACTGATCGGACCATATTGTATCTGTATCTTGATCAGGGTCTCTTAGAGGCTTCCCTGGGCGAAAAATTTGCCACGATGGGCCTTTGTCTTTTGGCATGTTTTCAGCATAAACAAGATCACCTTGACTCAATACCATACGGTTATCACTAGTACCAAGTACTAATGGGGCATTCTCGAGACCGTTTCTATCGATCACCAGGGGTTGACTTAAGAAAGGCTCGATTGCTGCAACTGGAATACTTGGAATAGCCTCGGATTCGGTTTTCTCTACTCCCACAAGAGGGGACAATCTTTCTTCCATGATCTCATCCACTCCCAGAAGAGGGGTAACGTTCTCCCCTTTAATTAGCCGCAGTCTTTTCCCTTCAGCAGTATTCTCAAGTACGATAAGATCCCCTGGATAAATCTTGTGAGGATTTTTTATTTCTTCCTCATTTAATCCCCAGACTTCCGGCCAGCGCCAGGGATCCTTCAAAAATCGTGAAGCAATACCCCAAAGCGTATCGCCAGGAACAACAACATAACGATCAGGAATATTACTATGAAGCTCAATATTGGCAGCATTAGCCGATGGCCCAAATAGAAAACCCATGAGTAAAATCATGGATATAATAGAATTACGCATGAAAATCCTCAGTCACTGAAAAAGCCCGGCTTCTTGGGCGCAGTAATATAAAATGACACATGGTTTAATTATCGGCAAAATATATAAAAAAAATAGGTTAATATGAGTTAAATTTTGTATTTAATTTATTAAATATAGACTTAAATTAGCTCACCTTTATGGCTCTATTGAGAATATTACAATACCCAGATGAACGGCTGCATACTGTAGCAGCTAAAGTGTCTGAAGTAACAGATGAGGTTCGTGCTCTGGTACACAACATGGCAGATACAATGTACGCTGCTCCTGGAATTGGCTTAGCAGCGACACAGGTAGATGTACATCAATGTGTAATTGTAATTGACACATCTAACACTCATGACCAGTTACTCGTATTAATCAACCCAGAAATTACCGCGTCTTCTGGTGAATCAGACTATGAAGAAGGCTGTCTGTCAGTGCCTGGAATATTTGAGAAAGTTCGGCGGGCTGAGTATATTACAGTTAAGGCGCTGAATATTAACGGAGATCCCTTTGTGCTAGATGCTGAAGGATTGCTAGCAGTATGCATTCAGCATGAGATGGATCACTTAATAGGAAAAGTATTTGTTGAGTACTTATCACGATTAAAACAAACAAGACTTCGTGCAAAGTTAAAAAAACAACAACGAACTGTGATGTAACTAATAATCTTTTTACTGATATACCCAAGATTAATTGGGCTACTTTCATGATTATTCACGGTTTATGTAGGTGTCAGGCGTAAATTAAGATGCCTAACAGTATATAAATTAGCTAAACATGAAAATCATTTTTGCCGGCACACCGACATTTGCTGCCCATGCCCTTGAAACACTAATAAATTCAGGGTATGAAATTGCTCTTGTCCTGACTCAGCCTGACCGTCCTGCTGGACGAGGAATGAAATTAAACGTTAGTGCAGTTAAATTACTAGCACAAAAGTATGAGCTTACTCTACTGCAACCACATTCATTAAATCAATCTGAAGTATATACACAGCTAACAACTATCGGTGCAGATGTAATGGTGGTTGCAGCTTATGGGCTGATTTTACCCGCAAAAGTATTGAGTATTCCGCGCCTTGGATGCCTCAACATTCATGCTTCCTTGTTGCCACATTGGCGTGGTGCCGCACCAATTCAGCGCGCAATTTTGGCTGGCGAACGAGAAACCGGCATTACCATCATGCAAATGGATCAAGGTCTAGATACTGGCGACATACTAATACAACGAAGTATTCCTATCGCACATAATGATACAACTAAGACTCTGTACGACAAGCTTACTAAACTAGGATCACAGTGCATTATAGAAGCACTAAATCTTTTATCAAATGGAAGCCTTACGGCAACCCCACAAAATGAGGCGGAAGCTAGTTATGCACCAAAACTTAATAAAAAGGAAGCAGAAATAGACTGGCGATTGAGTGCGGATAAAATTAGTCGTTCCGTACGAGCATTCAATCCATATCCCGGCACATACTCTGTAATACATGGGTTTCCTTTAAAAATATTGCAATCGAGAGTAACAAGCAACACTACAGGTAATCCAGGTGAGATTCTTTCAACAGGACAAGAAGGCATAACTGTAGCATGTGGTAATGGAACTTTAGTGATTGAAGTCGTACAAAAGTCTGGTGGAAAAAAGATAACTGCAATGGAATTTCTTTCAGGGCATGCACTGCAGCCTGGCGACTGCTTTACGATACCAGCATGATTAAGATTCAGTGCCTAGCAGCACGCACAGTTGGTAAAGTACTAACTGGTGCAAGCCTTACTGCCGTGTTGCAGGGGTTGTGGAATAAACATACTACCCTTTCTGATCAACAACGCGGAGCTATTCAGGATATAAGCTATGGCGTATTACGCTTTTATGGACAACTTGATGCTTTGCTTAGAAGATTAATAAACAAACCACTAAAAGACCAAGACTTGTACTGTCTATTACTAGTTGGCTTATACCAATTGCAATATAGCAGAAGCTCTGCTTATGCAATAGTTGATCATGCTGTGACAGCATCTTTGCGCCTAAATTGCAGCAGGGGAGCGCAAGGATTAATCAATGCAGTGTTACGTGGTTTCGTACGCCAGCGCAAAACTCTACTTAAATCAATATCTGAAAATGAAGTAGGACAATATTCTCATCCACAATGGTGGATAGACAAACTCCGTGTTGAATATCCCCAGAACTATAAAAAAATACTAGAAACAAATAATCAGCACCCTATAATGTCATTACGAGTGAATCAACAGAAAATTAGTGTGTTGAAATATCAGGACCAGCTTAATAAATGCGGTATTAGCTCACAGATAATATGGAACAAAGCACTCAAGCTCAAACAACCAGTAACCGTGAAAAAACTACCAGGATTTTCTCAGGGACTAGTCTCGGTACAAGATGCGGGAGCGCAATTAGCTGCTATTTTTTTGGACATAAACGATGGAATGCATATACTAGATGCTTGTGCAGCTCCCGGTGGTAAAAGCGGGCATCTCCTAGAGCTAGCAGACATAGAATTAACTGCACTTGACAATGATCCAAAACGACTTGTTCTCGTAACACAGAATCTTGAACGCCTAACATTCGATAAATATCATGCCATCTGTGGTAATGCAGCAAATCCATCAGAATGGTGGGATGGTAAATTATTCGATAGAATTTTGATTGATGCTCCATGCTCTGCTTCTGGCGTGGTGCGCCGTCATCCTGATATCAAATGGCTGCGTCGTGAGAGTGACCTCGCTCGATTTGTCAAAATTCAGCAGAAAATTCTCAATGCTTTATGGCAGACACTGTCGAGAGATGGTAAATTGCTCTATGTTACCTGCTCGATATTTATCGAAGAAAATAAGCAGCAGGTAAAAGATTTTTTGTGTCATCATTCAGACGCCCGTAATTTACCTCTACCTAAGAGAAAATTACTTGACGACGGACAACTGCTGCCGGATTCTCAGCATGATGGTTTCTTTTATACCCTGTTACAAAAAGTTTGACCCAATTAAACAACTGTTACGTACGATCGTAACAATGTTGCTGGCCACAGCACTATTGTCATCCTTTGCTGCTCGTGCAGAAGACATACAAATAAAGTTTGTTGAAATAGATGCAATAGACGAAGGCTATCAATTTAACGCTGATTTTGAAATAGCCTTGAACCCTATTTTGGAAAAAGCACTCAAAAAAGGCATCGTACTTTACTTTGTAACTGATTTTAAATTACTTAGTCCACGCTGGTATTGGTTAGATAAAATAGTTGCTCGAAATAAACAGCGTGATGCATTAAGTTATTACGCGCTTACACGCCAATACCGTTTAAGTGGCGGAGCATTATTGCAAAAACAAAGTTTTAGTACTCTAAAGGAAGCACTACGAATATTAAGTCGTGTACGCAATCGTCCAATCATCGCGACCTCCGAGTTAAAAAAAGAAATAGAATATATAGCTAAGCTACATATGCGACTAGATTTATCGCGATTACCAAAACCGTTTCAGGTAGAAGCCCTTGGCTCCAAAGAGTGGAACATAAGCTCTGATAGGATGCAATGGAAGATAACACTTCCTTCGCAGAGACTTATTCTTGTGGATAAACCATGAAATATATCATTATTATAGGTGTCGGTTTAAGCGCGATAATGTTATTTCTGCTAGCAATTGCAGGAGCTGATACTGATTTCTTTGAGCGGAAATATCAACTTCTAATTCAGCTAAATGTTGGTTTCGTGCTATTTCTTATGGCGCTAGTAGGATATCTGTTGTGGAGACTTAGACGTAGGCTTAAAACAGGAGTATTGGGCTCAAGACTAGCGTTACGTCTATTGTTGATTTTTTCTCTGATGGCAGTTCTTCCAGGTGTATTAGTGTATAGCGCATCAGTACAATTCCTCGGAAAAAGTATCGAATCCTGGTTTGACGTTAAGGTAGACCAAGCATTAGAAGGAAGTTTAAGTATTGGGCGCACCATGCTAGACAACCGTTTGGAGGAATTGCGGAAGAAAGCTCAAGTTACTGCCCTCACTCTATCCGGACAATCTGCTGTACCGCTGCCAGAGCTAAACCAACTTCTAGATGAATCACAGGTGCAAGAAGCAACTCTATTTAATGAAGACGGGAAGGTAATCGCTTTTTCTAATACTGAGGGCATGGAGTTGCCGCATATGCCAAGTGCGGCAGTAATGCGCCAAGTAAGAATGCAAGAGGCCTACAGTGCCGTTGAGTCCATTCCGGGAAAAGGTTTGTATTTGCGGGTAGTTGAACCAGTTCCTGTCAATGTCTTGAATCTAGAAGGAGGCATCCGTATCTTGCAATTGTTGCAACCAGTACCAAAAAAACTTGCTGAAGACGCGGAGATAGTTCAGGCGATATATCGTGATTATGAGGAATTGTCGCTATCACGCCAAGGATTGAAGGGTCTCTATGGAGTAACTTTAACGCTGGTCCTTCTGCTCTCACTTTTTTCTGCGCTAGCTGCAGCGTTCCTCATAAGTGAACGGCTCAGCAAACCACTAGGCATGGTAGCAGCAGGTACTCGTGCAGTAGCTCAGGGTGATTTCAGTAGGCGTCTCCCGATACAAAGTCGGGATGAACTGGGAGTGCTGACCGAGTCCTTCAACCTTATGACCCAACAGTTAGAAGAAGCTCGTAATGCCGCACTACACAATCAACATGAGGTAGAAAGTGCTAGGGCCTACCTAGAAAGTATACTAGCAAATCTTTCATCTGGAGTCCTAGTATTTGATGAAAGCTTGCGCTTACGAACTACAAATCTTAGTGCCGAATATATTCTGAAAGTACCATTGGCTAGTCTTGAAGGATTCACAATGGAAGAGTGTACTAAGCGAGAACCCCAGCTCCACGCTTTAGAAATTGGAATACGAGAGGGATTTCAGTCTGGAAAAACGGGTGAGTGGCAACGACAAGTAGAGCGTCCGGGAAATGGTATAGACCAGGTGTTATTGCTACGTGGAACACGTCTTCCGCATGTTTCGGGAGGGGGAGGTGTGGTGGTATTTGATGACATTACTAATTTGTTACAAGCACAACGTACAGCTGCATGGGGTGAAGTAGCTCGACGTCTGGCCCATGAAATTAAGAATCCACTCACACCGATACAGCTTTCTGCTGAGCGAGTTCAGAAAAAACTTGCTGAAAAACTTGTGCCACAAGATGCAGAGATACTGAAGCGGTCTACTGAAACAATCGTGAATCAAGTAGAAGCACTAAAAAAAATGGTCAATGAATTTAGCGAATATGCGCGTGCTCCAAAATTAGAATTGCGCTTATTAGATCTCAATAAACTGGTACAGGAAGTGCTAGCATTATACGAAACTACTAGTGTAGAGGAGGGGTTACACTCACGTATACACTTAGCTTTATCTCCTGGATTGCCGCCAATAAGAGGAGACTCAACTAGGCTACGACAAGTAATTCACAATCTTTTGCAAAATGCTCAAGACACCCTGACTGATACAACTGAGCCCATTATTACCGTTTCCACAGAATTGGTACAAGATGGTGTTCAGCTCAGTCTAAGTGACAATGGCAAGGGATTCCCTGATCATGTTAGAACACATGCATTTGAGCCCTACGTAACTACAAAACTTAAGGGCACTGGGCTTGGACTTCCCATCGTAAAAAAAATCGTAGAAGAACACAATGGTATGATCCAGATTGAAAATATCCGTCCCCATGGAGCCCTCGTAACCATTACTCTACCAGTTGCATCCAGTGATAACTCAAAGAGTTTTAACCATGAAATCACCTGATAATAATCAATCATCTTTAAAGCAAAGGAGTTAATTTTACAAATATGGCCAATAATACAATACTCGTTGTTGATGATGAAATTGGCATACGTGAACTACTATCTGAAATCTTGCGCGACGAGGGTTACCACGTTGTATTAGCAGAAAATGCTGAACAAGCACGTATATCCCGAAATAAATCACGCCCTGATATGGTATTACTAGATATTTGGATGCCAGATACTGATGGCGTCACTCTACTAAAAGAATGGGCAAGTAATGGGCTACTCACCATGCCCGTAGTAGTAATGTCGGGACACGGTACTATTGCAACTGCAGTGGAAGCAACGCGTATTGGTGCATTCGGATATCTAGAAAAGCCTATACCATTACAAATGTTACTAAGTACCGTAGGACATGCTTTACGAGGCAGTCAAAGCAAACCTTCTTCCACTCTTTCTCTTGCTAGTTTGGGAAAAGGACCGTTGATAACAGACCTAAAAAAGAGATTAGAACAAATTGCTAATCTTAAAACACCATTACTACTTACTGGCGAGCAAGGATCAGGAGCGGAACTATGCGCGCGTTTTCTCCATCGCCCAAACACACCCTGGATAGAGCCAGACACTTATACCACTCTTGCAAATACTCCATTTGAATTACTTGAACAGGCTAGAGACGGGTTATTGTTTCTTAAAGAAGTAGGTAACTTAAGTAAGCTAGAGCAAAAAGGTTTACTGCAAATACTTGGAAAATTGGACAAGTATAATGTTCGGATTGTTTGTGTTTCATCGTTGCAGTTGGCAGAATTAACATCCCAAGGTAACTACGACCCGAAATTATATGAAACTTTAAGTGCTCTCTGCATAAATGTCCCCGCGTTAAGGGCACATCGAGAAGACGTTCCTGAGCTTGCCAATCAGATCCTCTCGCGCTGCATTGAATCAGGTGAAGCATCTTTACAGCAGTTCAATACAGCTGCTCTAAATGCCTTGCGAAATTATGACTGGCCTGGTAACCTCATGCAGCTCACAGGTACAGTACGTTCTTTAGCATTAACAGGTACTAGTGAAGAAATTTCAGTCGAAGACGTAAAGAAAGTACTGGCTACGCCAACACCAATGCAATCTGTTCCAAGCATCCCTCTTAACATTCCTTTGCGAGAAGCACGTGATTTATTTGAAAAAACTTATTTCGAGCAATTGATAGACCATGAAGGTGGTAATATGACCCGGGTAGCAGAACGAGCGGGACTAGAACGTACACATCTTTATCGAAAACTAAAACTATTAGGCATAAGGCTACGAAGCCACTGATATTGTAAAAAATTACCTAAAGTTTATCATGGTTGTCTGGCTTCGTTTCTTAAGCGATAATAAGACTTTTACTCAATAATTTAGCAACGCTGTTAATATCGTCACACTGCAAGCGCAGTCGTGTAGTGTATTTTTTTTTATTTCTTTATCTACTTGTTAAATAAGGGGGTTTTTGTCCATGGGAACTTTTAAAGATTTTGACCCGCCAGTGTTCAAGAATCTAACAAGCGCTGTTCGTGCACTAGCAATGGATGCCGTGCAAAAAGCTAATTCTGGGCACCCTGGCATGCCTATGGGTATGGCTGAAATTGCTGAAGTACTATGGATTCATCATCTGCGTCATAATCCAGCTAACCCCATGTGGGCTGATCGAGATCGATTTGTATTGTCGAATGGGCATGGTTCAATGTTAATTTATGCCCTCCTACATCTCACTGGCTATGACTTGCCAATAGAAGAAATTAAACGCTTCCGGCAGCTTCACTCCAAGACCCCTGGTCATCCGGAATATGGCTACACACCTGGGATTGAAACTACTACTGGTCCATTAGGTCAAGGCATCACTAACGCAGTAGGAATGGCTATAGCTGAAAAAATTCTTGCTGATGAGTTTAATCGTCCTGGCTTTGATATTGTAAATCATTACAGCTACACTTTCCTTGGTGATGGCTGCCTAATGGAAGGAATATCACATGAAGCCTGTTCGTTGGCGGGGACCTTAGGGCTCGGCAAGCTAATCTGCTTTTATGACGACAATGGTATCTCCATAGATGGCCATGTGGAAGGTTGGTTTAGTGACGATACACCTAAGCGTTTTGAAGCTTATGGCTGGCACGTGGTGCCTAACGTCAATGGACACGACCCAGTTGCTATCGAATCAGCAATTGAAGCGGCTAAGCAAGTGAATGGGAAACCTTCTATGATATGCTGTAAAACAGTAATTGGTATGGGCTCTCCCAACAAAGCAGGCACACATGAAGTCCATGGTGCGGCACTGGGTGACGTAGAAGTTGCTGCTACACGCCCACACATTGGCTGGGACCACTTGCCGTTTGAGATACCCAAGGAAATCTACGACATGTGGGATAGTCGCGCCAAAGGTATGAAACTAGAAACAGAGTGGAATCAAAAATTTGAAGAATATTCCAAGCAGTATCCAAATGAAGCCACTGAGTTTAAACGCCGTATAGCAGGAGAGCTGCCAGCTAAATGGCACGAACATGCTGATAATTTTATTGGTTGTGTCAATGAAAGAGAAGAAACCATAGCCAGTCGAAAGGCTTCACAAAATGCTATAGAGGGTTTGGCTCCAGTTCTACCAGAACTAATCGGAGGTTCTGCTGATCTGGCTGGATCTAACCTTACTTTGTGGTCTGGCTCTAAAAGTGTCAGTCAGAAAACAGGTGGTAACTATATTTATTATGGTGTGCGTGAATTTGGAATGAGTGCCATTATGAATGGATTATCACTACACGGTGGTTTCATTCCCTACGGTGCCACGTTCCTAATGTTCTCAGAATATGCACGAAACGCCTTACGAATGGCTGCTTTGATGAAAATTCGTAATTTATTTGTATTTACGCATGATTCTATTGGACTAGGTGAAGATGGACCTACACATCAGCCGGTAGAACAAACTGCAACATTACGTTATATCCCTAACATGGATGTATGGCGGCCTTGTGATTCGGTCGAATCAGCCGTAGCTTGGGTACGTGCAATTGAGCGTAAGGATGGCCCTTCAGCACTTATATTTAGCCGTCAGAGTCTACCATTCCAAAAAAGGAATGCTGCTGTAGTTAAATTGATCAGCAAAGGCGGTTACATTTTATCGGATGCAGTGGATAAAAAACCACATGCCATTATTATCGCTACTGGTTCGGAAGTTGGACTAGCAATGGATGCACAAAAGGCGCTGGCTGAAGCAAATATTCAGGTCCGAGTGGTTTCAATGCCATGTACCAACCTATTTGATAGACAAGACGCAGAATACCAGGAGAGTGTACTACCAAAGGGTATTAAGCGTGTTGCGGTAGAAGCTGGCATCGTTGATTACTGGCACAAATATGTGGGTCTTGAAGGAGCAGTAGTTGGAATGACCACTTTTGGTGAATCTGCTCCTGCTGGCGACCTGTTTAAACACTTTGGCTTTACCGTGGAGAATGTAGCAAATACTGTAAAAAGCATAATCTAACTAAATATAGTATTGGCACAAAAAAAGTCTTGTGCCAATGTAGTTTCAATTTATTCATTCGAGGGGTTCAAACATGACAATTAAAGTCGGTATTAATGGTTTTGGTCGTATTGGACGTATGGTATTTCGTGCTGCAGTACAAGATTTTAAAGACATTGATGTCGTTGCTATTAATGATCTTCTCGAGCCTGATTATTTAGCTTACATGCTAACGCACGATTCAGTACATGGTCGCTTTAAAGGTGATGTTTCGATCGAGGGTAAAAATACTCTTGTTGTGAATGGCAAGAAAATACGCCTTACTGCTATCAAGGATCCTGCGGAACTTAAGTGGAATGAAGTAGGTGCTAAGATCATCATTGAATCCACTGGCCTATTCCTTACAAAAGACACTTGCATGAAACACATCACTGCTGGCGCTGAGAAAGTTATCATGTCTGCTCCATCCAAAGATGACACTCCCATGTTTGTATGTGGTGTAAATGACAAAACCTATGCAGGGGAATCTATTATCTCTAATGCTTCTTGCACTACTAACTGTCTTGCTCCCATCGCTAAGGTGTTAAATGATACCTTTGGTATTAAACGAGGTCTGATGACTACAGTGCATGCTGCAACCGCAACTCAGAAAACCGTTGACGGGCCCTCCAATAAGGATTGGCGAGGTGGACGGGGCATTCTCGAAAATATCATTCCTTCATCAACTGGTGCCGCCAAAGCCGTTGGAGTGGTAATCCCTGAATTAAACAAAAAACTAACTGGTATGGCTTTCCGTGTCCCCACTTCTGACGTCTCCGTTGTAGACCTCACTGTTGAACTGGATAAAGAAGCCAGCTACGATGAAATCTGTGCAGCTATGAAAACTGCTTCCGAGGGAGAAATGAAAGGTGTGCTTGGCTATACCGATCAAAAAGTAGTTTCCACTGACTTTCGAGGTGAAAGCTGTATTTCTATCTTTGACGCAGATGCCGGGATGGCCCTGGATAAATCTTTTGTTAAAGTTGTTGCTTGGTATGACAACGAGTGGGGCTATTCCAGCAAGATTCTTGAGATGGTACGTGTTGCCGCTAAGTAATTTTATTTAGAAGTGAAATATAAAAATCTGATTTCTACTTAAGCCTTGCACATTCCGAAGATGAGGGGGGGTAATTGATACCCCTAAAATTAATATTTGAATTACAAGATATATTTAAATTTGTTATGCCAGTCATAAAACTTACTGATCTTAGTCTCAAAAGTAAACGAGTATTCATTCGTGCTGATCTTAATGTGCCAATCAAGGACGAAACGGTAACATCTGATGCACGTATCACCGCCTCTATGGCAACAATTGATTACTGCTTAAAGCAAGGCGCTAAAGTGATGGTGACCTCTCATCTTGGCCGTCCTGAAGAGGGCGTATGGTCTCCAGAAAACTCACTTAAACCGGTTGCTGACAATATCTCTGCGCGCCTTAACAAACCAGTGCGTTTAATCAAAGATTGGATAGATGGTGAATTTGAAGTTGAAGATGGTGAGCTAGTGGTATTAGAAAACTGTCGATTTAATAAAGGTGAAAAGAAAAATAATGATGAAACTGCGCAAAAATATGCCAAGCTATGCGATGTATTCGTGATGGATGCTTTTGGCACCGCGCACCGCGCACAAGCCTCAACTCATGGTATTGCAAAATATTCCCCTGTTGCATGTGCCGGAATCTTATTGACGGAAGAGCTAGAAGCGCTTACCAAAGCTTTATTAAATCCGATGCGGCCCATGGTAGCCATTGTCGGTGGTTCTAAAGTTTCAACTAAGTTAACAGTACTCGAGTCTTTGTCAGAAAAAGTAGATCAAATGGTAGTGGGTGGTGGCATTGCCAATACTTTTCTTAAGGCTACTGGTAAAAATATTGGAAAATCCTTGTGCGAAGACGATCTAGTCTCTACCGCCAAAAATTTAATGGACAAAATGGCAAAACGAAATGCTTCGATTCCTATCGCTGTAGATGTCGTGGTCGGAAAGAAATTCAGTGTAGATGAACCAGCAGTATTGAAGGATGCTAATTCAGTGTCTGATGAAGAGATGATCTTTGATATTGGCCCAAAGAGCGCACAAGAATTAGCTGACATTATTATGAAAGCTGGGACTGTGGTTTGGAATGGTCCAGTTGGTGTGTTTGAATTTGATCAATTTGGAACTGGCACTAAAACGATAGCCATGGCCATCGCCAACACAAAAGCTTTTACTCTTGCAGGCGGTGGCGACACAATTGCTGCTATTCAAAAATATAACATTTATGACAAGATATCTTACATTTCAACTGCTGGCGGTGCTTTTCTAGAATTTCTGGAAGGCAAAAAATTACCTGCAGTAGAAATATTGGAAAAACGTGCTTGTTAATACATATCCATTTTTCAACCTGCTACTAGAATAAGAATATGATCAGAAGAAAAATGCTAAGAAGGACCAAAATTGTTGCCACTCTTGGTCCAGCATCTAGTGATTCAAAAATTCTGGAACAAATGATACAAGCAGGAGTTGATGTGGTGCGCATCAATTTTTCTCACGGCACTAAGGAAGAACATATTGAAATCACTGAATTAACACGTTCGCTAGCACGATCTGCCGGGCATTCTGTTGGAGTACTTGCAGATTTGCAAGGGCCAAAAATTCGTATCGGAAAATTTGAAAATGGAAGTGTGACCCTCAAAACTGGCGATAAATTCGTGCTTGACAATAATTGTGATCTTGGTAATCAAGAATGTGTTGGACTCGATTATAAAGAACTACCGAATGATGTGGAACCTGGTGTAACTCTTATGCTAGATGATGGTCACATTGTATTAAGTGTTTCTGAAGTCAAAGGGGGTAAAGTATATTGCACGGTTGAACATGGCGGAAAACTATCGAACAACAAAGGAATCAACCGTAAGGGTGGTGGGCTTAGTAGCGCGCCTGCATTAACCAGTAAGGATATAGAAGATATTAAGACGGCGGCGGCTTTCGATGCAGATTACCTTGCGGTATCTTTCCCGCGTTCTGGAGCAGATATAAATAAAGCACGTGAGCTGATGCGAAATTCCGGGGGCAAAAGCTTACTGATGGCAAAAATCGAGCGTACAGAAGCAATTTCAGCTTTGGATGATATTTTGCAAGCCTCCGATGCCATTATGGTGGCACGCGGCGATCTTTCAGTCGAAGTTGGTGATGCAGCAGTACCAGCCTTACAAAAAAAAATGATCCGCACTGCCCGCAATCGTAACAAACTGGTTGTGACTGCTACTCAGATGATGGAATCAATGATTGCAAGTCCAATTCCTACCCGAGCAGAAGTTTCTGACGTTGCCAATGCCGTGCTAGATGGTACCGACGCAGTAATGTTATCCTCAGAATCTGCCTCGGGACGATACCCTGTAGAAGCAGTTGAGGCTATGGCTAGAGTATGCCTTGAAGCGGAAAAAGAATACCTAGTTAACCTCGACCTTAGAAGAATGCAAGGTGGCATGCCGGACACCATCGAAGAAGCAATTGCACGTGCTACTATGTTCACTGCAGGTGGCTTAAAAATTTCTGCTATTGCTGCTCTAACCCAAAGTGGACTGACAGCGCTGCTAATGTCGAGAAAAAGCTCCAATGTACCGATATTTGCGCTAAGCCCACAAGTAGATACTCGGCGTAAAATGACTTTATTCCGCGGTGTTTATCCCGTGAACTTTGGGGGTGGACTGCGTGATCCAGAAATAATATTAAATTTAGCAGAAAATGAGTTGCTCAAGCGTGGCGTAGTAAAGAATGGTGATCTCATCCTAATGACTATCGGTGAACCAGTAGGTAAAGCTGGCGGAACAAATACTATGAAGATTGTTAAAGTTGGAGAGCATATAAATAATTGAATAAACTGGAAATCGAAGTGTTGAGTTTAATTCATTGGATTTTCTTAGTCTTAAACTGTACTATTCCTTAACTTCGAATCATAGTTTCAGATTCTTTCTTGGAGGAAACTCAAATGGCACTCGTATCAATGAGACAACTTTTGGACCATGCGGCGGAAAATGGTTACGGCCTCCCCGCTTTTAACGTAAACAATTTAGAACAAATCCAGGCCATCATGCAGGCAGCTGATGAATGTAATAGTCCCGTAATTATGCAAGGATCTGCAGGTGCTCGTAAATACGCTGGAGAAGCTTTTCTACGTCACCTAATCGCCGCAGCAGTGGAATCGTACCCACATATTCCTGTGGTCATGCATCAAGATCATGGTGCCACTCCAGCCGTTTGTACCAACGCCATACGTAGCGGTTTCTCCAGTGTCATGATGGATGGCTCGCTGGAAGCTGATGCCAAAACGCCATCATCCTATGAATATAACGTAGAAGTTACTACTAAAGTGGTGGATATGGCCCATTCAGTTGGTGTTTCTGTTGAAGGAGAGTTGGGATGTTTGGGATCATTGGAGACCGGTATGGGCGACAAGGAAGATGGTCAGGGGGCAGAAGGCAAGCTAACCCATGACCAGTTGCTAACTGATCCAGAAGAAGCTGCTGATTTTGTTAAGAAATCTGGTGTAGACGCATTAGCGATCGCTATCGGAACCTCTCACGGCGCTTATAAGTTTACGCGTAAACCAACAGGAGATATTCTCGCTATCGAACGTATTAAGGAAATCCACAAGCGAATTCCAAATACACACTTAGTTATGCATGGGTCAAGTTCAGTCCCACAAGAATGGCTCGAAATTATCCGAGAATATGGTGGAGAAATGAAAGAAACCTACGGTGTACCAGTGAAAGAAATTCAGGAAGGCATCAAGCATGGTGTTCGTAAGGTTAACATTGATACTGATATCCGCCTCGCCATGACTGGTGCAGTTCGACGTCACTTGGCCAAAAACAAAAGTGAGTTTGACCCAAGAAAATTCCTGAAGGATGCAACCGCTGCTGCCAAAGACATCTGTAAAGCTCGCTTCGAATCGTTCGGCTGTGCTGGTCAGGCAGATAAAATTAAGCCTATCATGCTAGAACAAATGGCAAACAAATACGCCAAAGGGGAATTAAAAGCTATTATCAAATAAGCTATTGAAAAAATAGAATTTAGGTGCGGCAAGTGTTTTCTACTTAAATTCTATTTGGAGTAACTTACAGCTTAGAAATTTTCTAAATACTTTTCACTGTGATGGCGGTACATAACCTGGGGGGTTCTCTGCGCCATCACCAAAAAAATGAGCTTCCATTTGTTCAGCTAAATATTTACGTGCTTTGATATTGGCAAGATTCAAGTGATTCTCATTAACTAGCATGGTTTGATGTTTTATCCACCCGGCCCAAGCTTCTCTGGACACCTTCTCAAAAATACGCTTGCCCAGTTCACCCGGATATGGTGGAAAATCTAGCCCTTCAGCTTCACGTCCAAGCTTGACACACTGAACCATTCTTACCATTAAATTCCCCTCCTGTTATAGTAATTGATGCAACTATTTCATTATGACTATTCCAATTAACTAAGTAAACTATCAATATCTCAGAATACCTGAAATCTTATATATACATAGCATGTGTGGACCAACTAATTGTATTGATATTTAAGATAATTAAACATGGTGAAGAAAATAAGAGCAGACCAATATCACACAAATTTTGTTATGATAAAAATAGAAAACTCCTTACCCTTTTTATTTTGCACTAACTTCACGAATATCTACATAAAATTTGCTCTTACAAATAAATTAATAATCCCCCCACAAGGCTTGTAGTGCTGAAATCGATGCAATCGCTGCACTTTCGGTTCTAAGAGTACGCTCGCCTAGTCGAAGTGGAATATATGCTGCAGCCGAAACAGCTGCATTCTCTGCTGGTGTAAATCCGCCTTCTGGCCCAATCAATAATGTTAACTTAGAAACAGATGACAAATATGAAAAATCACGTAATCTTTTTTCTGCTATAGGCGAAAGTATAAAAAATAAATTCTGAGAAATATCTTCGCTTAAATTCTTTTGTGCGTGCATCTGTCTGTCAAGCCAGTCTGACAAAAGCATAGGTGGAAATATTGGAGGCAAACGATTTCTACCACATTGTTCACAAGCAGAAATGGCAATTCGTTGCCAGTGTCTTACTCGCCTCTCTGCACGCTCATTCGATAGTTTTACCAAACTTCGTTTTGTAGCTATGGGCTGTATGTCTCCAACACCTAACTCCACTGTTTTTCGTACAATCAAATCCATTTTCACGTTAGTACATATACCTTGAGCAAGGGTAATATGAAAGGGTGACTCTCGCTCAACATTAAGATATTCTTTTATTAGACATAAAGTACTTTTATTATTTGTTCGTTCAACGGACGCTGTATACTCCCCGCCTTTACCATTGAATAAAGTAACTTTATTTCCTTGTTCAAGCCTCAATACATGTACCGCATGATGCATTGCGTTAGCAGGTAACTCGACAATCTGATCTACTTCAATCTTCTCTGGGTAATAAAAACGCGGAAACATCATAGTTTTTCAAATAAAATGTTATGTTCTTTGCTCATGATAATATAACAGCAATTCTTTAAAGTATTGTAGGAGAGGTAATATGGCGAGCTTAGAAACACCTATCTGTGATTTTGGCTGGAAAGCAGCAAATTTTAATTTACCGGGAATTGATGGAAAACACTATGATTTAGAATCAGTAAAGGGTAAAAATGGATTACTAATAATGTTTATTTGCAATCACTGTCCATACGTAAAAGCTGTGTTGGACCGCATCATTCGTGATGTGAAGGAACTTCATCAACACGGTATAGGAGCAATAGCCATTATGTCAAATGATCCTTCAGATTACCCTGAGGATTCGATTGACAATATGGTTTTAGTTGCAAAGAAATTTGATTTTCCGTTCCCATACGTAATGGATGAATCTCAGCAAGTTGCAAAAACTTATGGTGCTGTATGTACTCCAGATTTCTTTGGTTTTAACAATAAATTCGAATTACAATACCGTGGGCGCCTTGATGCTTCTCGTAAAGAAGCTGCACCTATTGATGTACGACGAGATCTTTTTGAGGGTATGCTAGAAATAGCAAAAACTGGCCAGGGGCCAAAGGAGCAGATACCTAGCATGGGATGTTCGATTAAATGGCGAGCAGAGAATACGTGCTAAAAACGGTTATTTCAATTGTAAAAAAGGTAGCAAAGCAGGAAATCATGCCACGATACTTAAAGGTGGTACATCATCAGAAATCTGATGGAAGTTTGTGTACTGAGGCTGATATTGCTGCACAAGAAGCTCTATTACGAGAATTATCAAAAGTTTATCCAGCTTCGGTTGTAAGTGAAGAAATGTCAAAAAAACAACAAACTGATCAATGGGTCACTGGTGAAGCTGGATTATGGTGTTTAGATCCAATAGATGGCACTACTAATTTTGTCAACGGTCTACCTTACTTTGCTGTTTCAGTAGCACTGATGCGAAACGGTAGAAGTGTATTAGGTGTAGTTTATGATCCAGTTGCAGATGAGATGTTTTATGCTGAAAAAGGAAAAGGCGCTTATTTAAATGGTGAAAAGCTACCAATCAAAGAATACACTCCTACTCTAGGTGATGCTATGGCAAATGTAGATTTGAAGCGGCTTAATGATAAGTTAGGAACAGCTATTTCTACAGTCCCTCCATTTTCTTCTCACCGCAATTATGGTGCATGTGCATTGGAATGGTGCTTCACTGCTGCTGGCCGTTTTGACATTTATTTACACGGCGGACAAAAGCCATGGGATTACGCTGCAGGCAGCTTAATATTAGAAGAAGCAGGCGGGTACATGTGTGGCTTCGACCAAGATGATTTCTGGGATGAGCCGCTCTGGCAGCGCTCTATAATTGCTGCACTTAATCCTAGTTTGGGTATACAGTGGCGTGACTGGGTACGCCAGCATAGGTAACATAGCACCATACTCCCGTAAATCAGGGATAATATAACAATATTTTTAAGACGGGAAACTCAATTGAAAATCATCATTCTGGGCGCAGGACGAGTTGGTACATCTGTGGCAGAAAGTCTGGTTAATGAAGCCAACGATATTACTCTAGTTGATGTGGCCTCAAAAACACTTCAGCCGCTACAGGATCATCTTGATTTGCGAACTATAGTAGGAAATGCCTCTCACCCATCAGTTCTTGATAAAGCAGGCGCCAAAGATGCTGACATGATTCTGGCCGTAACTCAGAGTGATGAAACAAATTTAGTAGCATGTAAACTTGCAGCCACAATGTTTAACATTCCTACCAAAATTGCTCGTATTCACTCGTCCAATTTTCTTGCCTACCCAGAAATCTTTTCACCAGAAAATTTTGGGGTTGATTTCGCTATCTGCCCAGAGCAGATTGTAACCGAGTATATTGAAAAACTGATCGAATTTCCAGAAGCCTTGCAGGTACTTGATTTTGCCAACGGAAAAGTAAGCTTAGTAGCTGTAAGAGCATTTCACGGTGGTCCTTTGGTTGGACGTGAGCTACAGGAATTACGCCAGCATGTTCCAAATGTTGACACACGTGTGGCAGCAATATTCCGTAGAGACCACCCCATTATCCCTGAAGGTAATACAGTTGTTGAAGCTGGAGATGAAGTATTCTTTCTAGCAGCAGCAAAAAATATTCGTAGTGTAATGCAAGAACTAAGACGAATGGATAAACCTGTCGAACGTGTAATGATCGCTGGCGGGGGTAATATTGGAAAACGCCTAGCCAATGCGTTGGATAAAGCGCAAGAAAAAAATTATCAGGTCAAGCTTATTGAATACAAAAAGCTAGTATCTCAGCATCTGGCCGCAGATCTACATCACACATTAGTTTTACATGGTGATGCTACCGATGAGGATTTGTTAGAAAGTGAAAATGTCGCCGAGATGGATATGTTTTGTGCGCTTACTAATGATGATGAAAATAATATTATGGCAGCTCTGCTAGCAAAAAGCCTTGGCGCGCACAAAGTAATAGCACTTATCAATCGTAGTGCGTATGTGGACCTAGTTCATAGTGGAAACATTGATATCGCTATCTCTCCCGCTCAAGTTACTATCGGCTCGCTACTCGCACATGTTCGGCGTGGTGATGTAGTAGCTGTACATAGTCTACGACGGGGTGCAGCGGAAGCATTGGAATTGGTTGCTCACGGAGATGCTAATTCATCAAATGTGGTAGGGCGAAAAGTGTCTGAAATTAGATTACCTAAGGGCGCAACTATTGGCGCCATTGTGCGTGGATTGTCAATGACAGAAAGTCAAAGATTGAGCGATAACAACGTAAATAATAAATCAAAAGATGCTTCATCTAGTAACGGTGCACAAGTGTTAATCGCACACCATGATACTGTGATTGAAGTAGAAGATCATATTATTGTTTTTGTGATCAACAAGAAGCTAATTCGACAGATTGAAAAATTGTTTCAGGTTGGTGTTGGCTTCCTGTAACAGGGTCTATTGATGAATCGACTTTTTGCAGTCCTCAATGTACTTGGTATAGTAATCCTGATATTCGGATTCACCATGTTGGCGCCACTTGGGCTTTCACTTTGGCTAAATAACGTTGTACAAATTGTTTACTTCAAATCTGCTGCGATTACTATAGTATCAGGCTTATTAATGTGGCTTGTAACTCGTAGTTTCAAGCGCGAACTGAAAGTACGTGATGGTTTTTTACTTGTAGTACTAGTCTGGTCCGTTTTACCAGTGTTTGGAACGCTACCCCTGCTATTTCATATACCTTATCTAAGTTTCACAAAGGCTTATTTTGAAGCAACTTCTGGACTTACAGCTAGCGGTGGCACAGTTCTTACAGGACTTGATTTACTGCCACCTTCAATTAACCTGTGGCGCACTGAGATGGTATGGATGGGTGGAATGGGTTTGATTGTGTTGGCAGTGGCCATTTTGCCACTACTTGGTGTAGGTGGCAGGCAGATGTTCAAGGCAGAGACTCCTGGTCCTATGAAAGACACTAGGCTAACTCCGCGTATCGCAGAAACTGCTAAAGGCCTATGGTTAGTTTACGCAGGAATAACTCTTACTTGTGCCATTTCATACAAGTTGGCAGGTATGACATGGTTAGACTCTGTGATGCATGCGTTCACTACCATTGGGCTAGGTGGCTTCTCTTCTCACGATGCTAGTTTTGCTCATTGGGATTCACCTCTAATTGAAAGTATTGCCATCCTTTTCATGCTAGTTGCAGGAGTAAATTTTGCCACACATTTTTTGGTATGGAGAGAAAAAAGTCTATCCCCCTATCGTTACGACCCAGAAGCCGGTCTGTTCATTTTTATCATTTTAATAAGCTGTTTAGTGCTTACCATTTACTTGTGGGGCATGGGGATTTATCCAGACTTGCTCACTGCATTACGCTATGTCAGTTTCAACGCGGTATCAGTGGCCACTACCACAGGTTATAGTAATACTGACTATAATTTGTGGCCAATTTTTGCACCTTTGTGTATGTTAGTACTTTGCTGTTTCTGTTCTTCTTCAGGCTCTACTGGTGGCGGGGTTAAGATGATCCGCGCACAGCTTTTATTTAAACAGGTATTTCGTGAAATGACCGTAATTATGCATCCCCAGGCAGTCTCACCCGTTAAGCTTAGTAACAACGTGGTACCAAACCAAGTTATTTACGCGATATTAGCTTTTCTATCTATCTATTTAGCTAGTATTGTCTCCCTCACACTTATTCTTACCTTTAGTGGACTAGATATTATAACGGCTTTTTCTACAGTAGTAGCATGTATCAACAACCTAGGACCAGGGCTTAATCAAGTAGGCCCTGCTACTACTTTCGCAGGGCTTACCGATTTTCAGACTTGGGTGTGTAGCTTTACCATGCTGTTAGGACGATTAGAACTCTTTACTTTACTTGTGGTGTTTATTCCCGCATTCTGGAGAAAGTAAATTACAAAAATTTCAAAGCTCATTACACATAGAATTTTACCTAGTGCTGCAAGGCTGATATCCTTAATAAGAAATATGTCACCAAAACATGGCGATCAAGTTAAAAAATCTAAGGAGTAAAAATGAATGCAGATAATTTGATGGGTGTTAAAGTCATGGTGATAGATGACAGCAATACAATTCGGCGCAGCGCAGAAATTTTTCTTACTCAGTCAAAATGTGAAATAATTTTAGCAGTAGATGGGTTTGATGCGATGGCTAAAATTATTGACAGTCATCCTGATATTATTTTTGTTGACATAATGATGCCGCGTCTCGATGGATACCAAACTTGCACTCTAATCAAAAGAAACTCTCATTTTCGAGACACCCCCGTCATCATGTTATCAAGTAAGGATGGGTTATTTGATCGCGCTCGAGGCAGAATGGTTGGATCTAATGAATATCTGACCAAACCATTTACCAAAGAAAGTTTACTAAATGCTGTACATAAATATGCACTTAAAAGAGAAGAAACAACGTAATCATGTAACTTAGATACTTTTGTATTCAAAAATGATTACTGAGTAGACCTTGTAAATAGCCCCTTGTCATGACCATACAAAAAATTAGACCAACGTCACATTCAAATGATTTTGAATAAATGAGTCAAAAGCCTATAGTTATTATCGGTAGCGGGCTTGCAGGCTACACTGTGGCTCGAGAGTTTCGAAAATTTGATATGGAAACACCTGTATTAATTCTTTCTGCAGATCATGGTGGTTTTTACTCCAAGCCAATGCTGTCGAATGCCTTTGCTACAGGCAACACGCCTGCGTCACTCCTGATTAACAGCGCAAAAGAAATGGCCGTTAAGATAAAAGCAACGATTCGTCCTCATAGTCGAGTAACATCTATCGATTCTTCGAGCAGGACTCTAGAATTACAAGATGGCGAAAAACTAGACTACGATAAACTGGTTCTAGCTCTAGGTGCAAACCAGATCCGTCTTCCTCTTGATGGAGATGGAACAAAAGAAATACTTTATGTAAATAATCTAGATGATTACCATCACTTCCGTGGCGCCCTAATAAAAAAGAAGGAAATAGCTATTTTAGGGGCCGGTTTAATTGGTTGTGAATTTGCCAATGATCTTGCTGTAGCCGGTTACCATGTTCACGTGATTGACATTAGCTCACATCCATTGGGTAGACTGCTACCACAAGCGGGTGGTTTTTTTCTACAACAAAAGCTAGAAGCTGCTGGCGTAATTTTTCACATGAATACAACCACTCGACGAGTTGAGAAATTAGGAGAAAAATTACAATTAGCTTTTTCTAACGGACAAACCATAGAAGTAGATATTTTATTGTCAGCAGTAGGACTAGCTCCAAGCATAAGTCTTGCAAAAGCAACAGGTATCAAGGTAAATCGTGGTATTTCAGTAAACCAAGTACTTCAAACTAGCTCTGAGGACGTTTACGCTTTAGGGGACTGCGCTGAGGTTAATGGTAAGGTTTTGCCATTTGTAATGCCGATCATGCACGCAGCACGCGCACTTGCATCAACTCTAGCAAACAATCTAACTCAAGCACACTACCCAGCCATGCCAGTGTTGGTAAAAACTCCAGCATGTCCTACTGTAGTTGCACCCCCTAACTCCAGCGCAACTGGTGAATGGCATTTGAAGGAAACTCAAGATAGCCTTAAAGGACTATTCCAAAACAAGGAAAACGATCTACTTGGTTATGCGCTGTTAGGTGAGGCAACTAAGGAAAAAACCTTACTTACTAAGATGTTACCGCCAGTAATGAAATAATATCAATTTTTGTAGTTATACAAACTTTTTAAACAAATTTCTACCGAATCATCCCTCTTACAAAGATTTAAGTGGTTTTAGAAAAATAATAAAAATTATACACTTATATCTTACACTCCATTTATAGCAATGTTGATCTTTAAAATAAGGGCCTTTCAGTAACGCTTTTTATTATAACTAATGAGCAAGAATTGACATAATCTCTAGTCAGGGTTAGATTCATACTTATGAGTTATGTGGGAATGGATTCATACTTCTACTTTATAGATTAAGTTTTACTGACAGGAGAAGATTATGCAACGCAGAGATTTTATAAAACTGGCAGGAGCAAGCGCCGCTTTAATTCCGGTTGCACCATCAGTTTTTAGCAAACAAGCCAATCTTTCAAACCTTTCAAACTGGAAAAGCTACCGCCTAACTTACAAAATCAACCTTCCAGCAAAAGACAATAGAGCGCTTCTATGGCTACCATTACCAGACACAGCTGATACGCCTCACCAGTTTACTCAAGGCAGCGTGTGGAGTGGAAATGCGAAAAAAGCTAGATTCCAAACCATTCCAAATACAGCTTTCCCCGTATTCTACGCGGAGTGGCATGGTAGTGGCCCACGTAGTGTGACAGTAAGTAGCGTAGTCAAAACCAGAAACCGCTCTGTAGATTTGCACAATTACTCTGAAAAGAGAAAAAGCATAATCCCAGCAAGTATTAAACGCTTCCTCCAACCCACAAGGTATGTTCCATTAAACGGTATTGTACGTATGACTGCTTTATCTATCACCAAAAATGCCAATGCCCGAACTCCTATAGAAAAGGCTCACGCCATTTACAACTGGGTGGTTGATAACGCTTATCGCGATCAGGTAACACGTGGCTGCGGACGCGGCGACATCAAATCTATGTTAGAAAAAAATAGACTGGGTGGTAAGTCAGCTGATCTGAATACACTATTTGTGGGTTTAGCGCGCGCTGTAGGAATTCCGGCAAGAAATCAGTATGGGATCCGTATAGATGAATCAATGATCCATAAATGTCTAGGTAAATTTGGCAACCTCAGTACTGCACAGCATTGCCGTGCAGAATTCTATCTTGCTGGATTAGGCTGGGTACCGGTTGATCCTGCAGACGTTCACCAGCTATTGCTAGATGAAAAATTGACACACAGCCACCCTAAGGTAATCTCGCTGAGAGAGAAGCTCTTCGGCGCATGGGAAATGAATTGGGTAGCGTTTAATCATGTCGATGGCATCAAAATAGCAAAAAACAGCGCTATTGGCAGGCTGCCTTTTTTCATGTATCCCCACGCTGAAATTAGCGGAAAACAACAGGATAGCTTATCGCCAGCAGAATTTTCTTACAGAATTATGTCGGCAAAATTGGTCGGGACGGGAGCTAAACTTTAGTAAATATCGAAACCCCGTGGCTTTATAAGTATGTTTTTCCTATCAATGTTTTACATTGATAGATATGAATATCACTACAACTAGTTAAGCCCAAAACTGATTCTGAAAATAAATACGCCACTCTTTTCTGCTGTGTATCTAGTATCCATAAGACCCATAAGACTATTCAAAATAAATAACGCATGTGAAATCAGAATAACCTGCTGAAAAAATCAGCGCAGAAATCCTTCGAGTCCGTCCAATAACATCACTTCCGATCACTACTAACCTTATAAATATCACTTGATGATCAGAGTGATATCTAGTAATATAAATTATAAGGGGGATTTCTGAGTAGAGATTACTGTAGCTTGACTTAAGTGAAATGACCGCTTGTTTTTCTGCTGCTAGATATGAAAGATAAACTTCTATCTAGGAAGATAAACTTCTATCTGAATAGGGAACTGAAATGAAAAAAATTATTAGGGCAATTATTTTAGCCGCGTCGGCTACATTAATAGTAGGTTGTGCAACGACCGCGCCATCTGGTGAGAGCTTTAATGCAGTGCAGCTAAGCACTGCAATGTATGGTAAGAAAGCTGACACCTTTGTGATTATTCAGGATGCTTCGTCATCAATGGGTCGCAAACACATGGACATGGGGCATTCTAAGCTCGATATGGCGAAAAAGACGCTATCAAACATGAATCAGACGATTCCTCAGCTAGACTTTAACTCTGGCCTCACAGCTTTTGGAAATGGCGTTGGTACGGCTTCAGTGCTCTATGGGTTAGCGCCATATAGCCGCGATGGCCTAGCGGGCGGCATAGCTAAACTGACAGGCGCAGGCGGCCCTACTCCAATGGGCGCAGGTATCGATACCACTAACAGCAAGCTTCTGACAGGGCTTGGGCTCGGTCAAATAGCGGTATTCATCGTCAGTGATGGTATTGCAGACATGAGTAATGCTGGTGGCTCAGGCGAAAGGGCTGATGCCATTGCTGCTGCTAAAAAATTAAAAGGCCAACTTGGTGATAGGGTATGTATTTATCCCATTACGGTTAGCAACGAACCAGGTAGCTCAGAATTTATGGAAGAACTTGCCAAGATCGGAGGCTGTGGTTTTGCAACTAACGCTATGGATATTTCTTCACCCAAAGCCATGGCTAGCTATGTGGTAAAAACCCTACTCGGACCAATAGCAGCTGCTCCTGCTGCAGCACCTGATACTTCACCCGATAAAATTACTTTTTCTGCTGATGCGTTGTTTGATTTTGACAGTGCTAAATTGAAACCTGAAGGCAAACAATCATTGGATGACCTGATGGCCAAATTAGGAAAAGTAAAATACGATGTAATTGTTGCTGTTGGGTACACTGACCGTATTGGCTCTGAAGATTACAACAAACGGCTCTCTGTACGCCGCGCTAATTCAGTTAAAAGCTACCTAGTGGCGAATAAAGGTGTTGATGCTAGCAACGTTTTTGTTGATGGAAAAGGCGAAGCCAATCCAGTTACTGGAACAACGTGTATTGGAAAAGGCATGTCGACTAAAAAATTAATCGCCTGTCTTCAACCCGATCGTCGCGTTGAGATCGAAATTGCTGGCGTAAAACAATAGCCAGGGAAAGATTAAAAGAGCCCTGCAGAATTCTGCAGGGCTCTTTTTTTATGTCAAGATAGAGAGAAGAATAAAGTGTTATCCCTATTGAAGCCTAAGATAATTAACTCAGTTTTCCATGACACTGCTTATATTTCTTACCAGAACCGCATGGACATGGATCATTGCGTCCAACTTTCCCGCCTTGGCGTACAAACGGCTGACGCGTTTCTTGGCTATCCTTATTATTACCTTCTTCTTCACCTAACGCCTTTTCATAGGACGCGTGATGATACTGCATGTTCATTGATGATCGCGGTACTTCAGAAACTGCTTCTACTTGCTGCTCGCTTCTGATCTGCACCATCATAAGTATCTTTGTAATTTCTGACTTGATCTCTTCTAGCATAGCAGCAAATAGGTCAAAAGCCTCACGCTTATACTCCTGTTTAGGATTCTTTGCAGCATACCCCCGCAGATGAATACCCTGACGCAAGTGATCCAAAGCTGCTAAGTGCTCACGCCAATGAGTATCGAGACTCTGTAGCATCACTGCTCTTTCATACTGACTCATAATATCATTACCAACTTTATCTACTTTTTCTTGATAATGTTGATTTGATATATCAATCACACGTTGGCTCACTTTGTCTTCATGTAACTCAGATTCCTCTTCTAACCATGCCTGTATTGGTAACTGCAGTTGATATTCTGATGCTAGAATCTTTTCTAGCCCTGGAATATCCCATTGCTCTTCAATACTATCTGGTGGCATATGGGTCTCTACAATACTACCCAACACATCTTCACGCATTGCTGTAATAGTTTCAGAAATGTCATGGGACTCAAGCAATTCATTTCGTTGCTGATAAATTACTTTTCGTTGATCATTGGAAACATCATCGTACTCAAGCAACTGCTTTCGTATATCAAAATTACGAGCTTCTACTTTACGTTGTGCATTCTCAATTGCTCGGGTGACCCAAGGATGTTCAATAGCCTCTCCCTCTGGCATATTAAGCCGCTGCATAATATTAGCCACGCGATCAGAAGCAAAGATACGTAAAAGTGGATCTTCAAGTGAAAGATAAAAACGACTTGAACCTGGATCACCCTGGCGCCCAGAGCGCCCGCGTAACTGGTTATCCACTCGACGAGACTCATGTCGCTCAGTACCTATAATGTGTAAACCTCCTTGATTCAACACCTCTTCATGAAGAAATTTCCAAGCCTCACGCAATTTGGTAATTCGCTCTTCTTTTACAACAGAATTGATATTCTCATCTGCGTTAATACGCTCTATCTCTGGCTCAATATTACCGCCTAAGACTATATCGGTGCCTCGTCCTGCCATATTTGTTGCTATGGTAATCATCTTTGGACGCCCAGCTTGAGCAACAATTTCTGCTTCACTTGCATGCTGCTTAGCATTAAGTAGCTGATGAGGAAGTTTGCTGTTCTTTAGTAAGCCAGATAATAATTCATTGTTTTCAATTGAAGTAGTTCCGACCAGAACCGGCTGTCCGCGCTCATGACAATCTTTGATCCCTTCAATAATCGCGTTGTTTTTTTCGTCCATAGTACGGAACACCTGATCCATACGATCATCCCGAATCATGGGACGATCAGTTGGAATAATTACTGTTTCCAACCCATATATCTGTTGGAACTCATAAGCTTCAGTATCTGCTGTACCTGTCATGCCAGCTAGTTTTTTATACATTCGAAAATAATTCTGGAAAGTAATCGAAGCAAGTGTCTGGTTCTCTTTCTGGATTGGAACATTTTCCTTGGCCTCCACCGCTTGATGCAGTCCTTCTGACCAACGCCTACCAGACATTAGCCGTCCAGTAAACTCATCTACGATCACTATCTCACCGTCCTGCACTACATAATGCTGATCAAGATGAAACAATGAATGGGCACGTAGTGCAGCATAAAGATGATGGACAAGATTAATATTTGCAGGATCATAGAGACTGGCTCCTGCTGTTAATAAACCTGATTGCGCGAGTAATTTTTCTGCGTTTTCAAAACCTGCTTCACTTAGCAAAACCTGCTGAGATTTCTCGTCCACACTGAAATCACCGGGACCATCTTCTTTTTCCTGACGAACAAGCTTTGGAATTAACTTATCCATACTAATGTAAACTTCAGTGTTACCTTCAGCTTGGCCCGAAATAATTAGTGGAGTACGTGCTTCATCAATCAGAATAGAATCTACCTCGTCGACAATGGCATAGTTGAGAACTCGCTGTACTTTCTCAGCAGGATCATTCACCATATTATCGCGAAGGTAGTCAAAGCCAAACTCGTTATTAGTTCCATACGTAATATCAGCAGAATAAGCAGCTTGCTTCTCTCCGTGATCCATGCTCGAAAGAACCACTCCCACACTGATACCTAAGAATTGATATATTCGCCCCATCCATTCGGAGTCACGCTTAGCTAGATAGTCGTTTACCGTAACCAAATGAATACCATTTCCAGCTAAGGCATTAAGATACGAAGGCAAAGTTGCAGTTAATGTTTTCCCCTCACCCGTACGCATTTCTGCAATCTTTCCATTGTGTAGCACCATGCCACCAATTAATTGCACCCCAAAATGACGCATTCCCAAAACTCGCTTACTTACTTCACGGACTACTGCAAATGCTTCTGGCAATAATGCTTCAAGTGTCTCCCCATCTTTCACACGTTGTTTGAATTCATCTGTCTTTGCGCGCAGTTCGGCATCCGTAAGCGCTTCAAATGTTTGTTCCAATGCGTTGATTGTGCCAACAACCTGGAAGTATTGCTTTATCAACCTATCATTACGGCTGCCAAAGACTTTCTTGAGAAGTGTATTTAGCATGAAATATTAAAAGAAATTTTACTTAATAATTAGTTGTTAAAAAAATAAGGGGTGAGGCTTTTGGCCTCACCCCGCCACAACTAGTTCATGATCCGATTCAATCAGATTTCTTTAGAAATCGAGATGGATTTTTTGGTAGGCCCTTATGTCTGACTTCAAAATGTAAATGTGGCCCAGTAGATCGGCCCGTGTTTCCCACTTCTGCAATCTTTTCTCCCTGTTGCACCACCTGACCCACCTTAACCAAGCGCTTAGAAGCATGTGCGTAGCGGCTGACCAGATCATTACCATGATCAACTGCTATCATATTACCATATTCAGGATGTAGAGCAGAGTAAACAACTACACCACCTGCAGCAGCTATGATAGGTGCCCCTGCTTCAGCTACAAAATCAACCCCTTCATGATAAGCTTTTTTTCCTGTAAAAGGATCAATTCGTGCGCCAAAACTAGATGAATACCACTGCACGTCCACCGGCATAGTTGAAGGCAACATTTTTTTCTCAAGCCTATCTTGCCTCATCATAGTGTCTAATGTTTCTAGCTTACTCATACGGTCATCTAATATGCGCGACAAATCTTGTACTTTATTATCAAACTCACTAAAAGAAATATCTTGAGGCGCCATGTTAGATAACGCACCCCCTTGACCTGGCGTCTGATTAAACAAAAACTCCTGAGGTTCAATGCCAGATAATTCTGCTAGCCTTTCGCCAACTGAATCTATCCTTAGTAACTGCGCTTGCATCTGGCCCATTTTAATTGCCATAGCGTCTAGATTATCGCGCATATACTGCTGATTCTTCTTATACTCTTCATTCAGCACACTCATTACAAATGATCTCAGTGAAGGGCTATCAATCTTGTCCACATATTTTAACGAGAGGTAGTTAAGCCCCATAACCATTAACACAACAACAAAAAATACCGCTCCTAACAACAGTACGAGTTGCCTTCTAGTAAAGGTCAATGCTTTTGCCTTTTCCAGGTGGCTAGAAACTAGAATAATATTCATATATTTCTCCTAACTCTCGTATACAACATGTAGCGTATAACATTTTACACAAAAAAATGTTATTGAGCATGGTATTCTGTATGAGAAATTACAATATACCTATTAGAAATATGACAATTCATAAAATCAATGTCTACCTTAGCTCCCTCAAGGATGCGCCTGAACATCAAAAGATGTGCGCCTATATTGAACGGCTCACACAAATGCAGCAAGCATTTATGGAGATAATCCCGCCCCAATTAGCACAGCCTTGCTCTCTAGGTCGATTATCAGATGGAAAGTTGACAATATTAGTAAGCAACGGAGCAATCGCGGCTAAACTGAAACAAACCCTACCCTCTTTACTATTAAATTTTCAGAAAAAGGGCTATGTCGAGATTACTGCAATTCAAATTACTGTGCAAGCAAATTACTACACCTACGGAGGGGAAAAATCAAGCCATAAAAAGCCGGAAATAGGTCAAAATGGCATAAAAAGCTTAAGTAAATTTGCTACAAATTTACCTGCATCACCACTAAAAAATGCCATTAAAACAATGCTAAAGAGCCGAACCAATTCGTTTAAATAATTTTAACATATTTATAGTGTCTTTATAAACAAAGAGCTACCTCAATCATCGAATAACAGCCTGAAATGTAATAACTTTTTTTTGAATCTCTTGCTTTTTTTTACTGCTGAAATCAAATTTTTAAATACAAAGGTAAAAGACCTCTTTCTTTATAAAATGAACTAGGACCGACTTTTAAAACTGAGTTAAGAAGAAGTAATTCTATTCATAAATATTATTAGCTGAGTACCAATACATTACTTTTTTCAGTTCTTCAAATGATGATGTTTACTATTTATATATGATATATATGAGAAATAAAAGTAAGTGAAAATACGCTACAAAAATTGTAAATGATTTAAACGCCTAGCCTTATGTTCCCATGTATTTTACGCTGTGCTAAAATTGTACGGGGAAAATGTTTGTTCCTGCTAATAAACTAAGCAATATTGTGTATACAAGGATGCGAAAATTTCGCAAAAGGCCAAGTAGCTCAGTTGGTAGAGCAGAGGACTGAAAATCCTTGTGTCGGCGGTTCAATTCCGTCCTTGGCCACCAATAAATTCAAATACTTATAATTTATATGTTGGTGGTGCATTTTTAAATTGTGTAATTA